>JBAXMC010000270.1:0-1507 GCA_037134495.1 Myxococcaceae bacterium | reverse complement strand
TGACGAGAGGGGAGCTTCGTCCCCTCAGAAATCCGAACGAAGAATCTTGAACAACTTCCCCTCGAAGCCTTCTGCTTCGAGCTATGAGGTACTTTTGGGTTTGGCAATGGGGGTTAGTAGAAAAACATGCTTATTTACACGATTCATTAAAAACTTATTGGCTTAAGCATAGCCTGTTTTTCGAAACTACGTCCGAACGGGCTGAAACCAGATCTGTTCAGCATTCAGCAAAAAACGTCAAATTTTGACTCAAGAATGAGCTCGTTCTAACGCCATTAAAACCCTTAACCGTGTTTGGCGTTCCGTTGCTCCCAAACCCCCGAAATTCAGAGGGTAGATACTTTTGAAAAGTCAAAAAAGGCCGTTTATAATGCCTATACCCTGAGCATCGACAAATTAAGCCTATACTGCTTCTAGACGATGTGGTCGGAGAGCTTGACCCCGACAACTCAAGACGCCTGCTGGAAGTGATAGATCAAATCGGAACTCAAACTTTTATCACAACAACCCATCTAGATGCCTTGCCAGGCAGCTGGCACAGGCAGCCAGGGGCACAACTTGTTCGTGTTGAAGCTGGTCAGTGCTCATAATACTTGGCAGAATCCATGTTTTTCTATGACATTCTGCCGAGTATCGGCCATACTGAACAGAATAGGTGTCAAAATAGGGGAGTGAACGGCTTGCTGTTGATAAATTATTTATGGTATTTTTTATAAATGAGAAACTTATTGATTATAGTAGCGGTAATTTTTGCTTCTGCAGGAAGAGCAAATGGTGCTTATCAAGAAAGAATCATTCGGCATCTAATGCCTCAAGTCACCAATATCGAGGCCTTGCCAAAGTTGAATTCCAACTGGGCCTTCCGCGTTCAAGATTCTTCAAAAAAATTCTATTTCGTGAAAGTTTATAACCAAAGTGAAGAAAAATGGTTTTTGCGCCTTGAGGATATTGGGTTTACTAAATTTTTTCTATCACGACATGAGGCCTCTTCTTCCGCTTTGGCCAATTTTATCTCTTCAGGTCTCGTGCCAAAAGGTGAAGTCCTCGAAAATGTGATTGTATATCCGTTTCAAGAAATTGATAAAGCTAAGACATCTCAGATTTTTCCTCAAACATATCCCGAACATCATTTTGTGAATGTGTATCACAAATTAAATTCAGTTCAACGTCGAGATCTTTTTCTGAATATGCTTGCTGATATGGTTTTGATGAACCCAGACTCTCATTCGATGCAGTTTGCTATCACAAAAGAAGGACGTTTAGTGGGATTTGATAAGGGTCGTTCGTATTTTGATGTTTTCCAATCTGCTCCACTCACTCATATTGAAATGCCAGACAATTTTTTATCAAAATCCACGATTTATAGAGACTTTATTGCCGAACTAAAAAATGATCCGAAAGAACTTAAATTGATCTTAAACGATTCACTGGTTCAAGAATCTTTTGAAAAAATAGCGAGTTTAGATCAAAAAGTTGAGAGATCTAGGGTTGAAAAACTTCTTGAACC
>JBAXMC010000269.1:0-1519 GCA_037134495.1 Myxococcaceae bacterium | reverse complement strand
ACGATCGATGATATCACTGACCATGCCAGCCAAGTCGTCTAAGATTTTACGCGTGTCTTTGGGTTGTTGTCCAAACCAAGCCGTCGTCTTTTTCGCCGGCACATTGGGATTACTCAAAAAGCCAAAGAGCTGACTATCTTTGTGACCAAACGCCGCCAGATGATCCAGTTCAAACTCGATCGCGTTGGGGGCTGCTCTGGCCAGTCGACTATCTAAGTTGGCACCCGAAAAAGCAGAGCGTCTTAAATCTTCAATGCTGTAGGCATACGAAGCTCCCACAGATTTAATGCTGCCTACAAATTCTTTAACACCCACACCGACGCGTTTAAAATCATCGCCGTAACTTGAGATTAACTCAGCGCGCCCAAACTCATCCCAGCTTTGATAGGTAAAACTTGCAGCACCATTTGGAATATCATTGCTGACAGGAATAAACAGTCTGGCTTTAAGCGCTGGATACTGAATATCCCCCAATCAAATTCAGTTCTAATTTAACCACATCATCTTTTTTGCCGCTCGATAGAAAACAAGCGTTTTTGAGCTTAATCGCATCGGGGCTTTCTTGAGCAACAAAGGCGCCTAACTTGAGATTTATAAATACAGGGCTACCTGCAGCGATATCACCGCCTGCTTCAACCCACACACGACCTGAGCGCAAAATACTCAGCATACTGCCCGGTTTGATGGCAACGCCTTGTGACAACACGATGCCCAGTGCGAAACCTAAATCTTCTTTGGTGGCAGGCACTCGACATTTCTGGTCACCATCTAAGACAACCAGAGAGCCAGCCTCAACAGCTTTCTCAGAAAGTGCTGATACGGCATAACTGGGACCAGAATCTGTTTTCTGGCCGACGATGCCAGTCTCACGAGTACTTGAATAAATCAGTTGCAAAATATCTCTCCTATAAATGTGAAGTTAAAGGCTGCTTCCACAGCTCGAGCTTAAGTTTTTGGGGTGAAGGCAGCATAGCGAGCTGAACCTTGGCAAGTGAATCGTTGCGCTGATCATTGAGAGCCGTGACGCCATCAAATAAGCCATCGATGTATAAATCTTCAGCGCTGCTTAAATCAGATTCTGGCAAAGCTTGTTGAATCACAGCGATTTTTAGATCGCGGTCACTTTGTTCATCAATGCGTGTCAGATATTTTTGACACTTTTGGATCAGCTTGACGCGTTCAGTGACACGTTTTTGAAAGTCTGAATCGGTTTTGACTGAAACTTCTGGGCCTGCACGACCCCAACCTTTGGGGCCTAGAGCGATGTGATTGACCACAATATTGCGCTGAATAGCATCGTAGGGCTCGCCGTTGTGAATCCCTGGTGAATCTTCGACTTCACAGGTATAACCCAGTGAAATCTCTTTGCGTGAGCCTTCTTTGAGGCCTTCAATCGCAGCAGCATCGGTGATGGTCAGTTTGGCTGTCACAAAATCGCCATCGGGCTTGATGTCTTCTCCAGCGAATCCAACGGCCAGTTCTTTAGCATTCTCAGGGCATACAAAAGTATCGGGATGTA
>JBAXMC010000268.1:0-1522 GCA_037134495.1 Myxococcaceae bacterium | reverse complement strand
GCAGTCACTAGAGAAAACGGATTTTAAAGCACGTTAAGGATTTTAGATCATTCATTTTTAGACAATTATGAAGGTTTTCATGGAAAAAAGTGATGGGCTGAGAAAGGAAAAATGGAGAACCACTGACCTCTAGTCAGCGATTCTTCATCTGTGTTTTCAATCTAAACAACTAATAAAACAGCTTCTTTCCGCCTTACCTCAGCTCTCTTCATCCATCTCAGGTAGCTTATAGGTATCTATTCAAACAAAAATCCATCTGCTTTCTATAGTGGGCAACACAAAACAAACACTTTTTTTAGTTCTTCCACTAGACCATAATTAAGGACGCGCATAAGATTTCAATGCTTCTAAGGTAGCTAACGTCATACTTGGAGCACTCGTACTATTATTGCCGTTGCCGTCGCCGCCAGAACCCTGTGTAAGTAAAACAGCCGCGATGATTGCTCCTGGAATTATTACACATAAACAACAGACTTTTTTATACGAGTATCGTGAGTTAGAATTGTAACAAATGCCATCACAACAGCAACCTTCACAACAGCCCTTTCGATTGTCAAGGTCTTCTTCCATGTGTCTTTGTGCTTTCGTATGACCAATCGTGCCTCCCTGTAATTGATCATAAAGGTCATCTCTTTGATCTTGTAGATCACCCCTGCCGGAATATGCCCGAGATGATTCGAGAGTATCTGCCACAAAAATGCAGGCAGCGAGAAGAGTTATTCTTAATGTCAGAGAAATTACTTTATGCATTTTTGTCCTTTTTTTGAGGTAAAAGTCTTTAGTGGAAGTTCAAAAGTGCACTTAGGTTCTCCGGTTATTGACAACCTTAGCAGAGACTTCTTGTCCCTTTGCGCATAACGCCACTTCTCTAAAGCTTTTTCCCGTGTTTTTTCTAATTGAGTAAGATTTAATCAAACCTAATTCCCCCCCCCCCCCACATAAGTTGTCAAGGCACTAAGCCAATAACTCCCAGCGGAGCTGGGAGTTTGATTAGGAACCGCTCGAAGCGGTTAGTGTTACTTATTTCCTGTTAAACAGGCCAAGGTCGTCGAGACGTTTGTCCTCGACTTCTTGATTTTGGATATAAGCTCGGATCGTTTGTTCATTGGCACCTACGGTCGAAACAAAATATCCTCTGGCCCAAAACTTATGCCCTACAAAATTGCGCTGCTTATTTGAAATATTTTGGGCTATCCATATTGAGCTTTTTCCCTTCAGAAAACCCAATACTTGAGACACAGAATGTTTAGGCGGAATTGAGATCAGCATGTGCACATGATCAGGCATCAGATGCCCTTCCTCAATAATACATTCTTTCTGCCTTGCTAAACGATGGAATACGTCCTTGAGTTCCCGGCGGATAAGTCCATAAAGAACCTTTTTGCGGTATTTTGGCGTAAAAACGACATGGTACTTACATTCCCACCTGCTATGGTTTAGGTGGTTTGCTATTGTTGTCATAGAAGGTCTCCTTTCTATGCTTCGAGCGGTCGAAGTATTCTAGGAGATCTTCATTTTATGT
>JBAXMC010000267.1:0-1534 GCA_037134495.1 Myxococcaceae bacterium | reverse complement strand
CCACGGCAACAAATACAGCGGCATGGCCGCGTGCGCCAGTTGCCATGGTGCCAGCGCACTGGGAACCAATAATTTGCCGCGCCTGGCCGGTCAATTTTCGGCCTACATTGAAAACCAGCTCAAGCAGTTCAACCAGCGTGAGCGTACCAATGACAACGCGGTGATGCATTCCATCGCCAGCAAAATGACAGCACTGGAGATGGCTGCGGTTTCTGAATACCTGAGCGGCCTGTAAGCCCGGTGCGCAGGCCACTGGCAAGCGCCCCCGGTTCAAGTCGCCTTCGTTACCGAATCGTTTTGCTCTATTCCACTGCGCTTTAGGTGCAGTGATCGCTCTTTTTCTGTGGTATGTTACTTTCCTTTTCCTCCTCATTTTGAACAATACAAATCTAGGGTATCTGCTGAGGGCAGGCAGTTAGTTTAATGGCGCAATCAGGCTTTTTAAAATCACTGCATTTTGAAGCAGCACAAGCCATCTAAGGTAACGAACACTCAGACTTCATGCTTACATCTTCACAGACTTCAGAAACTCGAGTTAATTATACTAGTTGCTTGAACGGACATCCATTGTTTTATTCTTTGGCCTAGGTTTCGTTCCGCTGCACAATTTTTACTTTAGTAATCATATTAATTGCAGCGTCTTCTTCCGCCACTCTAATATCTCCCTGGTCTGAAGCAACCGAGTTCGGCTAGATTTCTTACTTGACTAAAAAAGTCTCCATGTTTAGGGGCATCGCAGCAGCCTCGAAGTAGTCTGGGTTCTCAACAAAAGGGCTGCTCTTGTCGAACAAGTGCAATGACGCATCACATTCAAACTCCCTTGGTTCTTCAACGTCGCAATCGGGGTTGTAAAAATTTCCCTGTGCACTTTGATTATCGCTATTGACTGAGCGTTCACGTTCAGAGCCAAATCTGAACACAGTTGGCTGCCTAAATCCAAAGTTCTTAACAAGTTTAGTTTGGAAAATGTCGTCGAAGAGCAGTTAATTTTGGAAATAATCCATGCGGTCACTTGTATGTCTTTCCATCATTTCTAACGTCCCAATAGATTACTTTTGCAAGTCAAAGTTTATGTGACGTATTAGGCTGTTTTTGCGGTTGAACTTGCACATAAAGCCAGACCCATCAGCTTGATCTGATCTGCCGACCGGCGAGTTTATCTAATCTCTAAAATTTAGCCTTGGAGATGGCAAGTCAAAGCTAGCCTGAGCGCAGAGAGAGTCCTGCTGCAAGTCATTTTACTAGTTCTGATTGGTTTAGCGGATGAGTTTTGAACCAGAATTAAATTATGCCCTCTCATAGGAGGTTTCTCTACACTATTTACCATTTAACACAAAGCCTAATCTTTCGATAGAGGTTTGTTCTTGGCTGTTTTTGGCCTGATTGAAATCTGAATTTAAATAGTGGGCGGCAGAAGGGTTTAACGCTTGATGAAGCGGCTGTCGACGCATCAAAAAGTTTTCGACTTCTAGCTTTGACTTAGTGAATGAGGCAAGAGGTCTCATCTGAACTTCTAGAATTTATTTATTAATAT
>JBAXMC010000266.1:0-1546 GCA_037134495.1 Myxococcaceae bacterium | reverse complement strand
GGGCCCACCAGTTTGGAGTATTTTGAAATTATGACCATTCGTTTGCAACTCAGTCAGTTACTTGAACTCGGAAAAAAAGACCAGCAACTCAAAGAACTACGCGAGAAGCAAAAAACTTTGCCGCAAAAAGCCAATCATGCCAAAAATGCTGCACTCGATGCGTCGCTTAAAGAATCTACGCTTAAAGCTCATAGTAAAAACTTGGAACTTAAAAAAAGCCAGTTAGATCTAGAAACCCAGACAGAGAAAGGCAACTTGCGTAAGTGGGAAGCTCGTGCTGATAAGATTAAAGGTGAACGCGAATACACGACTTTAATGTCAGAAATCGGCGGCCAAAAAAAAGCGATTTCTGATTTAGAAACGAAATCTCTCCAGGTGATGCAAGAGCAAGACAAAGTTCGCAAAGAATTAGAGTCGGCTCAAAAATCTCTGACAGTTGCCAATGCTCTTTATGAAGAAGAGTGGTCTAAAGTAGAAAGCGATATGAATGCGCTTGCTGCAGAGCTTGGAGACTTAGAACAAGCCAGGGTTCTGTTGACTGGCACGATGCAGCCCTCTCTCGTCAAACGCTACGAACAAATTGCTTCTAAAAGAGCAGGGCTCGGTGTTTCTATTTTGAATAAAGAAGTCTGCCAAGCTTGTAAGCGTACGGTTCCCTACGAGTTATTTAATCGTGTTGCCAAAGGTGAAGTTTTAGAATCTTGTCCGTTTTGCAACCGGCTTCTTGTTACGGAAAACTTGGGGGCTTAACATGAGCGCTTTGTTTCATACTGACCCTGTGATTGCGAATTTAATTCAGCAAGAAACCAAGCGTCAGCATGAAGGTTTAGAGCTTATTGCGAGTGAAAATTATGTTTCCAAAGCTGTTTTAGAAGCTGTTGGTAGTATTCTCACCAACAAATATGCTGAAGGTTACCCGGGGGCGCGTTATTATGGCGGTTGCGAATATCACGATGAAATTGAAAACCTGGCCATAGAACGGGCAAAAATTTTATTTGGCGCAGAGCATGCTAACGTACAGCCACATTCAGGAGCTAATGCTAATTTAGCTGTCTATATGGCTGCTGTGAATCCTGGAGATACAGTGCTTGCTATGAATTTAGATCATGGTGGGCACTTAACTCATGGTGCAAAAGCTAATTTTTCAGGACGTCTTTACCATATTATTCCGTATGGTGTCAGTCCTGAAACGGGTTTGATTGACTACGACGAAGTAGAGCGTTTAGCCTTTTTAGAAAAACCAAAAATGATTATTGCAGGTGCATCTGCTTATGCGCGTGTGATTAACTTTGAACGATTTGCCGATATTGCCAAGAAAGTGGGTGCAAAGTTGTTTGTCGATATGGCTCATATTGCAGGCCTAGTCGCTGCTGGTTTGCATCCATCTCCGGTTCCGTATGCAGATTTTGTCTCAACGACTACTCATAAAACTTTAAGGGGTCCTAGAGGGGGCATGATTTTGTGCAAAGCTGAGCATCAAAAGGTGATAGATTCACGTGTGTTTCCAGGAACACAAGGTGGACCTCTGATGCATGTGATTGCAGGC
>JBAXMC010000265.1:0-1559 GCA_037134495.1 Myxococcaceae bacterium | reverse complement strand
GTATTCAGTTTCACCATTAGGTGCCTTTCTATGAGTAGAATCCAGCGCTTGGGGACTGCTTCTGCGACTGGCGTTGTCGGAGACAATCGGCAGTGCTCTCTTATCGCTAAGAGTTGCGTTGCTATCACTCCAATCAGTCCAAATAATGCAAGAATTCGGCTTGCTTGTTTGAGCTGGTTATCTTCGATTCGACAGCCTGTTTTTAATGCCTTATGATAATCTTCAATCAACCAGCGCCGTCGATAAATTTCGATGATTCTTCGAGTCTCTTCCTCATTCTCAACAGGAAGATTCGTAATCAGTAGCCACTCTAGCTTAGGCTGCTCGGGGCAGCATACTCGGACGTATGTCACTTCTTCTTCTGCTAAAGAACTCGTCTTGCCAGGAGGCAATAACTTCGCTTTAACCCAGGTTATTTCTAGCTCCACTTCACCAGCAAACTCTTGGCCTTTGGCCTTCACAAACAGCTTAGATTTGCACTTGGCTGTCTGCTTGCGAATCCATGGGAAAAGACGCTCTTGAGCGCCATCGATCTCAACTTTGCGATCATGCCGTGCCCGCACTACAAATTTCCATCCCCTGCTGTTTGCTACATGTAGAAAATCGTGAATGTCATTACCGCGATCGCCAACGCTCACCCAATTCTTTCGAGGAGGCCCCGATTTCTCTAATGTCCTTAGCCACACCTCAGATTCCTTCGGGCCATCGACTAGTTTTTTCTCAGGACGAATCCACGCCTCTTGGTAGCTCAGTCCCAAAATTTCTGTTTCTTGAGATTCTTCATGGTATTTTGCAACCAGACATGAGTGAAACATGAGTCCATTTCCAGCACTGTCAGCAGTTGGGCCAAGCCCATGTGTCCATGGATGAGAGTTGAATAAAAGCTCTGAGCCATCCTGGATAAACAGGACGAGCTCTTCCGACCAGCGAGCCTTTTCCAATACCTCTTTATAGTGGGGCTGTTGAAGAGCCTGATGCGTGACTTTGGGATTGCTAAAAAAGCGATACGCCGCTTTTAACCCCGCCCAATCATCAAAGCGCCCCGATAATGATTTTTCAGGATGTTTTGCGCAGCCATGCGCAATTGTCACGGCTCTTTTCTGTAGACGAGTGTCATCCATTTTAACTTTGCCGAATTGTTGGTGAATCCATTGATCGTTCATCATACCTGCTCCTTGTAAAAAAGAACAGCATACTAAATTTTGGACTTATGGGTAAGGCTCAGGCTCCTGACGCTATTCCAATAATGTGGTATTTTCCCACGGCATTGAAAGCATTCTCAACCCTATCAGTGAGGGAAATTCCTGTTTGACCTATTGCTTTAACCATAATTACATATCTCCAGCTAATTCTATTGGTGGCTGTCTCTTAACTTCCTGTGGGCTATAAAAATCACCTGCAAGACCTCGTCTCATAGCCTCGTTTTTATTCATTATCGCTTCATCTACTGGCTTTCTTGCGTTAGGAGTTGTTGACAGGCGCGATTCGGTAACTCCCCAAAAAGGTATGATTTCCAAAAGCCCCAAGCCTATATTTTTGAAGTTCTGAATCTGTTTTTT
>JBAXMC010000264.1:0-1570 GCA_037134495.1 Myxococcaceae bacterium | reverse complement strand
ATGGAAAGAAGATGCACCGCGCTTTTATAAGTCCCAGTTTATTAGAGGCAGCCCAAGTTGGCCAAGATTTCGATTTAGACCCAGAAACAGCTAAGCGTTTTACGCGTATCTTGAGACTCAAAAACGGCACTCCTGTTGAATTATTTGATGGAACAGGCCGTGTTTTAACTGGGATATTAGAAGAAACAGCTTTAAAAAATATCCAAATTTCGCATATCAAGTCCAAAGGACCTGTTATCAGGCTATACCAAGCATTGGTCTCTATGGATAAATTGGAACAAATCACGCAGCACTCAACAGAATTGGGAGTTTCTGAAATCGTTTTGTTTAAGTCTGAACGAAGTCAAGTAGACTTCAAAGACAAAATGCCTGCTAAGTTAGAACGTTTAACCCGCATTGCGCAAGATGCCAGCAGGCAGTGTGGGCGTGCAGATGTGCCGGCTGTGACCTCACCCCCTGGCCCCCTCTCCAGCAACTGGAGAGAGGGAACGAGGCTTCTCCTCCCCTCTCCACTTGGTGGAGAGGGGCTGGGGGTGAGGTTTCCAAAACTTCAGGAGACAGGCGTTATCATCGGCCCTGAAGGCGGATTTTCACCTGCTGAAATTCAAGCTTTTATATCCCAAGGCGCTCAAGAAATTTTGCTCGCGCCTTATGTCCTTCGCACCGAAACAGCCAGCCTTGCAGCACTCGCTCAAATCCAAGGAGCCTTCTTATGAGTCCTATCAAACGCCTGTTGACTTATGCTGACTTTGAACGACCGAAAATCATAAAATCAACTATTTATTCAGTACTTAACAAATTTTTCGATATCTTACCTGAAGTCTTAATCGGTGTTGCAGTAGACACGGTAATCAAGCGCCAAGACTCTTTGATTGCTCAGTTTGGCATCAAAAATCTAGAACATCAGTTGATCGCTTTAGGAATTTTAACAGCCGTTATTTGGGGTCTTGAATCTCTGTTTGACTATTTAAACCAAGTTGGCTGGAGATACTTGGCCCAAAGCCTACAGCACAGACTACGTCAAGATACGTTCGCTCATGTTGAAAAACTGCCCATGAGCTATTTCGAAGATAAGCACTCTGGCTCGCTCTTGTCTGTCCTCAACGATGATATCAACCAGCTGGAACGCTTTTTGAATCAGGGCGCCGATTCAATTATCCAAACCATCGTAGGCACTCTCTTTGTGGGTGCGATTTTTA
The DNA here is from genome assembly GCA_037134495.1 of Myxococcaceae bacterium. Lineage (GTDB taxonomy): Bacteria > Myxococcota > UBA727 > UBA727 > JABDBI01 > AER2-1. The sequence continues at coordinate 371 of JBAXMC010000264.1, read as the reverse complement.
TGTTCTTAGCACCTCAAGTCGCTATCTTAGCACTTTTGCCGATTCCTGTTATTATGTTTGCCGCTTATTATTTTCAAAATAAGCTTGGGCAAGAATACACAAAAGTTCGTGAAAAAGCAGGTTTAATATCGGCTCACTTAAACACAACCCTTTCTGGGATGGCTGTAGTTAAGAGCTATACAGCTGAAGATTTTGAATTAGCGAGACTCAGAGAAGACAGTCGTGCCTATCAAGAAGCCAATCAAACGGCTATCAGACTGAGTTCTGCCTATATCCCAATTATTCGGATGGCGATTGTGGCTGGCTTTATTGCAACCCTGATTTTAGGCGGCCATATGGTCTTGGTTGGGACGTTGGCAGTGGGTGCTTAC
>JBAXMC010000263.1:0-1575 GCA_037134495.1 Myxococcaceae bacterium | reverse complement strand
ACCTAAACGCCTGTTGTTAACCATAGAGCTGCTACTGCTAGTTTTGAATAGGAAGGTTTGGCATGCTTGGCGAGTACTTGGGACTTGGCATGCCTTGGGGGGAGTTGGCGCTTGCGCTGGTGAATATTTCGTTTCTCCTTTGAACCAGAATTTGGGAAGGTCCGCTGATGATGGCAGCCGCATTTCTATTAATTTGTTGCTAGAGTGGCTCCTTCCGTTCGGTGTTAATGATTTAAACATGCGAGTGGTCTTGCCAGTCTTCCTTGTGAACTGCGTTGTACTCATAATTATGAGGCTTTATCTCGTGAAACTCATTGATGTTTGTTGGCTTTATTGGCGCACCTTGCTGCCCGTGATAAGGTTTTGTGTCTGGTACAGCCCTTGACGCCTTCGTATATGTAGTAAGATCCTGTTTATGTATTTACTCATAGTTTCTACCGTCAATCAGTGGCCTGGCATTTTCTTCATTAAGATGCTTTTTTTCTTGCATAGAGTTAATAGACGCTTGCTTAATCTGCGATGGACTGAATTAGTTTGGCACCATAGTACCTGGGTATTTTTCCACGCGTCTCGATACCATCACTTCTTGATTCTGATAGCCAAGTGGATGTCCAATCGTAGGTGCTCCTGCAAAGTGCTGCGGTGTCATTATTTGCTGGGCATTTCTTTATTATATACTCCTAGGATAAGAAGCAGTGTCATTGTGCGGAATAGTCTTGTTTATTGTGTTTGGTCTTATGTATTACTTTTTTCCCTGGAAAACTTAGCTATCCTCTGAAGCGTTGATAAGGTGGGGCATATTACTGTTCCCTCTCACAGGTCTGCCAGCTAAATCCAAAGTGTCGACCTTGGTCGGGTCAGGATTGTATTCCTAATGACCTGGTACGACGGGTACTTGTCTCGGTAAACCATTGATCAAGTCATAGTTTGCATTAAAATTAAGTTCAAGTTGACGCATTCTGATTGCACTGCGAACTTCTGCATTTTTCTCTGCATTTTTTAGCTGTTATCCACGCTAACTTTGCTCGTAGTTTGCATTAATGATGTTGTATGCTTGGCTGCCTTCACCCTGTCTTCCGCTTTGATATTTATTGCGTCTGCGCTCAACTTCTTCTGCCTGATTTTAGTGTTGCTATTCCATGTAGTCCCAGCGTTTTAGATCTCTGTCAAAGTTTTCTAGACGCCGTCTTTCAATGTTCTCTTGCTTCTTTTGCAATTTCTGAGCCTTCTATTCTCTCTCATAAGAGGCGTAATCTTTGTTGTACCTTTCATGATCAGGGAGATGATCTGGACTTTCTGGCAGGGGCTGGTGAATCCCAGCGTTGCCTACGTGTTTATGGTAACTGCCTATTCTGTTCCTGAGAAGTTCTTCCTGCTTCAGCTCGAAGTCCTTTCCTTGCAGCTACATAATTGAAATTGTGAGTCTAGCTTACGCGTTCCATGCGATTTCTCGGTTAAATACCCACATAACCGTAGGATGCCTGGTCGATGGGCAGATTTACGGGCGGGTTTTCTTGGTACGAACTGGGTGGCAACATTTTATATTAAATTTTAATTTATCAAAGATTTCAAAGG
>JBAXMC010000262.1:0-1579 GCA_037134495.1 Myxococcaceae bacterium | reverse complement strand
AAAAATACGCTCATCTTCGGCGGCTCTTCCTCGTCTCTAGCTCGATCACATACTGGCGTATGCTCCTCTCTCTCGCTTAGTCGTTTCTTGAACCTGAACATATTTGACTAGATATTGGGGACGCCGTGGCTGCGCACGAGCGGGCTAACATGATTCATTTTTTTTCACACTCGGAAAGGTTTTTCCGGAACAGCGTGAGGAAAAATAAAAGCTGACAGACAATCGCTCCTGCTAATGTCTGCATACAAACCTTCCTGGTTGTAAGCGATAGCGGAAAATGGATAAAAATAGCATGAAGCTATTTTTAGTCGCCGTAGGCGCTCGAAGAGTAGTGAGCACGATCCGAACGTAACAATGAGGGGACCTGGGGGACGTTATATACAGGACGTATGGTATGGCGACATTAGCAGGAGCGATTGTCGATGGACCCCACCTTGTTTCGAAAGACAAAGAGAATCGACTTGTTAGATGGTACGAAACCATTACTTAAATGAACGGAGATTTTATGAAAAATGTATTAATTGGATTATTGGCAATGAGTTCTCTTTCTGCACTTGCCTCTTGTCCAGATGTGAAAGCAAAAAAGGTTATGGGAACGCCTTGGTCATACAGTTTTGGAGCCGAGAAACGAATTGACCTTGGTAATGGTAGAACGCAAATTGTACGTCCTCGTGTTGGTGGTGACTTTAAAGGCACAACTTATACTGGGTATGAGAGACAACCTGAAGATAACTATGCTCTCGTTGGCAAGGGATACACCGGTAATAAGATATGCGAATGTCTAGGATATGATGCATATGAATTTGGATCAAAAAGAATTGAAGATCCAGGTTATGTCAGGGTTATTAGGCCAGTAAAGTCACTGGTTTTAAATGGTGCCGAATCGATATCTGAGCTCGTTTGCATTAAGAACTAAATAAGTGAACAAGACTTGCGCACAAATGATTAAAAATTTGTGCTCATAATATGAAAATAAAACATTGCATTTAGTTACGAGCCTCCTATACAATTATTCCTCAAAAGGAACCATCATGAAAACTGCTAAAATGAAGTACCTACTTTCAATCTCTCTAATCGTGACTTCAATCATAGGAGCAACAGCAATGGGATCATCAAAAGTGATCAGTTACAAAGAAATTGAACAAGAGATCGAGGCATGGAAAACCCAATTTAAAAAAGATCATGGTTTCGTTCCTAATGTCGCGATGAACCCACAGTACTTTACCAAACAGTACACACCCAATGTATCGGATGAAACCGTGTCGGGCCTCAATTTATGGGTGAAGGCAACACTCTCAAGTTTAGATAAACTCGCAAAAGACACTTCCAAAACGGAAGCATTGAAGCAGAAAGTATCGGCAGTGGTTTTCATGGGCTACGACAAAGAAGGTTTGAGCGACAAAGTGGAACGTCAATCAGGAAAAGGCGGAGGGCTTGTAATCACTCAATCAGTAAAATCATTCACAGCCGGCCCTCCCTCTCAATTTGCACAATTAATGGAGAAAGCAATTTTCGAACCCACTAAGCGAGAGAAGCTAGAAGCTGAAATGGAGAAACTCAAACCACTTCGGGGAAAAAT
>JBAXMC010000261.1:0-1599 GCA_037134495.1 Myxococcaceae bacterium | reverse complement strand
GATCATGGCTTCGGTGACGGTAAAATCAGCGATCACACCATCGCGCATGGGTCTAATTGCGACGATGTTTCCGGGTGTCTTCCCGAGCATTTCTTTGGCGTCTTTTCCGACGGCTAAAATTTTAGTTTCATGGCCGTTGCGTAAGATGGCAACGACGCTGGGTTCATTGAGTACGACACCGCAGCCACGGACATGGACGAGCGTATTCGCCGTTCCTAAATCGATGGCTAAGTCCGCTCCAAACATCCCAAAAAGTTTTCCAAACATAAATAAAGATCCCCACTCAGCTGTTCACCAGACAACAAGGAGAGTTATGTATGCGTATTTTTTGTTTTAGTCTAATGGGCTGTGTCATTTTTTCTTTAGGAGTCTTTAGTTTCGAGGGTTTTCCGGAACAACCACAGATCACAGAAGTGAATCTTTCTGCGGAGCATGTCTACTTTCCGGTAGGTTTTGACTCTAACGACGATTCTGAAGTGATTGTTGGCGGTTGGTATCCAAATCCCTGTTATGAATGGTCTCATGCTGTTGTTAACAAAAAAGAAAACAGCTTAGACATTCAACTCAAGGCTTTAAAGAAAGAAGGCATGGATACTGTTTGTATCGACATGGCGGTTCCTTATTTGGAGTCTATCAAGCTGGGTGCCTTAAAAGAAGGACCTTGGCCGGTGCAAGTTGAACACATCAAAGGCTTGATGCATATTAGTAAACCGAATTCTGCTTCTATAGACGACTATCTTTATGGGCAAGTCAGACATGTTAGTTCAGAAGGAAAGACATTGGTTCTCGATATAGAGTTGCCAAGTTCATGTATTCAGCTTGATCAAATCAAAACAGTTTATAATGGTGCAGATACCTGTTCTGTTTTGCCTATCATGAAAAAAGTGAAAGATGTTTGTCCAAGAGATCCTCAGTCTGTGAATTATAGACTGAAGATGCCCGAAGAATGTTTGGCTACAGAAAAAGTTTTGTTCCATGTGCGAAGCTTGGAAGGCAAAGCGGTGAACTTTTTGTTTAAGAATCGTTAGGCATGCGTGTTACTTGCCCGGCCCAGCACGTGCGCTACACGCCCGCGTATGACCGGGCTACCTGTGTCGCCGCCGTTAGCGACTTCCTTTAGGCCCTTGCTTGTTCCATTTCCCAGTAATTTTTGAGCAGTGCCATGAGTTTTACATGAAACTCAGCTTCAATAGGGGTCGTCTTAAAAATCCGAATTACTTCAGGGTGAAGCACGGCTGGGATTTTACTTAAGGTTGGTGTGAGTATGACCGGTTGCTCTTCTGGTTTCTTAACCTCAAAAACCAAATTATAAGTCTTGTGATATCGATTAACAACGCCGGTATGGACTAATAGATCTGCCTTTTCAAGCTCACGAATGAGTCGGGTTAAGGTTGCTTTTGAACGACCGATTTTTTCGGCTAAAATTTTTGTATCGATAGCAACTTGTGGTTTTTTTGGGCTTGATAGCAGTGCAAGTTCGATCCAAAGCATTTTGGCTGAAGCTGAGATTTTAGATTTGATCACATGAAGAGGGACGCGTACAGACCGGGCCATGATTTGCTCCAATTGACAAACTTGGCCGTCGACATTATTCTGTTT
>JBAXMC010000260.1:0-1606 GCA_037134495.1 Myxococcaceae bacterium | reverse complement strand
GGTCTGTGTGCTGCTAGTGATTCTTTTTGCTTATCGCTCAAAAATTGAATCAACACTTTGGGGAGTTTTGTTTTTCGGTAGTGTTCGAGTAACTGTCTCAAATAAAAACGGCGTTGTTTGATTGTCTTCGCTATTGCAGGCCACTTATCAAAACCAAATACCTCTTTTGCGAGAGAATTAAACTCGCCAAATACAACGGCCATGTGAATAGTGCGCTTGTATTCTTCGATATCTTCAGAGAATAGATAGGTCTCTCCGTTGTTACCGAAACTCCAACACGCCGCCACATAGCCATCAGTGTATTTCTTCTCATGGAATTCAGCGCGAGATATCCAAGGCGGTTTGAACGTAGCGTAATTGAACTCGCCAGCAATGGCACGGCGCACGACGTCGACAATGTATGGTTTGATTTCATTGTAGTGGAAGTGCTTATAGTTCTTTGCTTTGGTCTCCAGCATGCAATGGGTCATGCTGAACCCGCCGCCAAACAAATCATAAAAATGATCTGCTTTGGGAAAGTTAATAGCGATGCTTTCCGCAATACCGCTCTTGCTTCCCATGTAAGGAATGCCCCGATTACTCATATTTTCACCGCTAGGCCACGGTCTCGCAGTTCGAAAAAGAGCGCTTGCATTTCTTCGGCGTCTTCGAACTCGACGCGCAAAACTAGTTTGCCATGTTCTTTTTCTTTTGAGTCTTCATCTGGCAAGTCAGGTTCGAAAGTGGGAAGCTTTACAGCACTCCACTCGTCGAAAGCAGTCAACTCCAAATCAAAATTGATTTCTTTTAAGTCATCAAGTTCCATTTGCAGCGCTTCAACATCTATCTCTGCAATCTCTGATAGGCGATTGTCTGCAATACGCGCTGCTTTGCACTGTTCAGGTGTTAAGTCATCTCGCACGATGACAGGGACTTGCTTTAGTTTCAGCTTTTTTGCGGCACGAAGTCGCCCGTGGCCCTTCACTATTACATAATCTTTATCAACCACAATCGGCACATCCCAACCATGAGCCTTAATCTGAGCAGCTAATTTCTCTATCTGAGAGTCAGGGTGCTTACGGTTATTTCTCTCATACGGTTTTATTTCACTTGGTTTCAGATAAATCACTTGCACTTGACGCTCCTTCTAAATACTTAGTTTTTTCTTCTATAGCACAGACAAGTGCAGCCAATTGTTCTGGCGGCATGGTGGCGATGAGCTGCTTCACGTCCATATTTGCGTTGAGTTGTATTTGTTGCTGGCCTTTTGGAGCACGTTCTTTGTAATGAGCTGGGAATTTATTTTTCTGTGCCCAAATAATAGCTGTCGCGTTGCCCTCGCCAGTCGCGGACAACTTGCGTTGACAGTCATCCCACCATTTCATCTCATATGTTCTGCCAATTTTCTTGGCCACGGAAAAGTCAGGATGAGTATTCGCCCATTCTCGCACAGTATCCCAGCAGACCGGAGGATCACATTGAGTTCCGAAGGTGTAAAAGCTGTTCCCTTTTTTCATCCACTCGACAAGTTTTTCACAATACTCTTTTTCTTGCAGTTTTCTTAAACTTGGAAAATCCATAGTTAGTATGTATTGTGTAGCAACAGAATCAATGGACCCCCCTAATT
>JBAXMC010000259.1:0-1613 GCA_037134495.1 Myxococcaceae bacterium | reverse complement strand
AGAGATAAAAAGCTGGCTAGCGTTGGCGCAATGCGAGTGACCAATTAAAAATGGGAAAAATAAGTGAGCTGGAATGCCAATTGAATTGGAAATCCAAGTAGTTAACCAAATTTTTTATCAATGAGAAGAGTCGAATGATGAGTGAAGAAATTCGTTTGTGGGCTCCGTTCATCATTCTGATGGGCTTACCAGTCGCTATCGCGATTTCAAAGGGAAAGCGCATTGGTCGTAAGCGGTTTGGAATTTTTTTGCTGATTTCGGTCGTGTCTTTCTTTGCATCCATCATTTTGGGAGACAAGGTCTCTTCGTTTTTTTATGTACTCATGCTCGTCGCCTGGTGGGTGCTCTATTACGCGGTTGTACAACGATTAAACGATATTGGATTCAGGCGTTGGACACCGCTCTGGGGATGGATTCCAGTGGTTTTGTTGGTTTTTGCCTTTCAATGCTTGTTTCAAAGGGCACATGATGAACTTTTGGACTGACATAACCGCTCGTTTTCGAGAGGTCATCAGAAGAATTTTTACGCAAAGGGAGGAAGTTGCTATGCCGCCAATTCAAACGCCAAGTGTTAACAGACTGCCGGCCAATAGAGACCCACGTACTCTGATTTTCAAGATTTTTGAGGAAGAGCTTCCAATTCGCGGCGGTTGGGGATACAGCAAAGAGGATGCCGTGGTGATAGACAAGCATGACCCATCAGTCAATCCGAGACTTCCTTTTCATGGAGTTGGCATAGAGAGGCAATTTGTGTTGAACAGATTGCAGCTCGAGCTAATCACTGCATTGCCCCAAGAGGAATCCTACGCAGACATTAAATGGGAACTGATTCGTCAAAGCGTGCATCAAGATGGCGGTAGAACATTCGACTGTCTCCGGTGTGAAGCATTCGCATTGCGGTATTTAGATTGGCTAGCGCTAAAGGACGAATGGGAGGGACCCAATGGGTATGGCTCGAAGGGTTTTGATGAAGAAACACATTTTAAAAAGCGCAGGGATTTGACGTTCAGATTCGAGTGTGAGTATTGGTTTGAAATAACAAGTTTCTTTGGTAAAAGTGTATAGATGGCCGATGGTGAAAGAATAAAGAGCCGGGAGCGTATAAATGCAGAAGACCACGACAGGGAAGACTTACTCGGCATCGGACTTGGTCAGCTTTGCAGCTTGCTCTCACCTCACATATTTAGACCTAATTAATCTTGATACTCCTCTGGAGAAGGCTGCGGACTCGGAAGAGGCAATTCTGATTCAGGATAAAGGCTTTGCGCATGAAGCGGCTTACCTGGCAAGTCTTGAGAAAAGATATGGAAAGGTTTTAAACCTGCAGAAGAAGGGTGCATCTGACGTCGAATCTGCTCACGACACCATCGCGGGCATGAAGACTGGCGCTCAGGTCATATTCCAGGCCACTTTTCTGAGCGCGCCATGGGTAGGACATTCAGATTTTCTAGTTCGTGTCGAAACGCCGTCTCTGCTTGGCGACTATAGCTACGAGGTCGAGGACACCAAGCTAGCACGCACCACCAGTGCCAAGTTCATTCTGCAACTCTGCCTTTATTCGGAAATGGTGGCGGAAGTTCAGGGGTTTTTGCCCAAGCACGTTCATGTTGTAC
>JBAXMC010000258.1:0-1650 GCA_037134495.1 Myxococcaceae bacterium | reverse complement strand
GCGGTGGATCAAAATTAGAAAATATAATCTGTTAACGCTTGTTGTTAATAATGTGGAGTTTGAAAATGGAGTACAGGTCGTTGAACAATCAAATAAGGACGCCGCCTGATGTCATACACCACATTTGACAATAACTCACCGCCATATCAGCTACGGACAACTGCTAGTTGCAATGATATTAAATGGACTCGGCTTTGTTAGCCGTACTTTGCATATGTATCCTGCTTACTTCGCAGATAAGCCCGTTGAACGACTCCTCGGTGCAGGAATTAAACCAGAGCACATCAATGATGATGCACTGGGACGCTGCTTGGACAAACTATATGAACATGGTGTTTCTAACCTGTATCAAGACTTATCAGAAAAAGTTGTTCTCCATTTAGGTTTACCCTGCAACTCGGTGCATTTGGATTCCACCAGTTTTCACGTGGATGGTGAATATGATACTGAGTCAGATTCTAAAGCGATACGATTAACCAAAGGGTACAGTCGCGATCATCGACCTGATTTAAATCAGGTCATTTTAAACCTCATCACTGAAAATCAAGCTGGCATTCCGGTTTACATGCAGGCATGCAGTGGAAATACCAACGACAGTGAAGGCTTTAAAAAACTTGTTAAATCACATGTAAGCAGTTTAAAAGCTGCGCAAAGAAGTCGTTATCTGGTTGCCGATGCTGCCTTGTATGTAGCGGAGACGATACAAGCTCTTCAGGAGCAAGGACAATTTTTTATTACACGGGTTCCACAAAAACTCGTTGAAGCGAAGACGTTGATAAAAAATCAAAGTCAGTTGACGCTCGAGCCATTTTGCGAGGGTTACTCCGGAGCATGGGTTGATTCAAATTATGGCAGTGTAGCACAAAAGTGGCTATTTATTCGTAGCGCTCAGGCAACTAAACGTGAAAAACACACTCTACATAAGAACGTGCTGAAAAGCACCGAACAGTCCATGAAGTCTTTCAACAAACTTTGCCGGCAAACTTTTGCCTGCGATCAAGATGCTGAAAAGGCCTTGGCGCGATGGATTGAAGAGCAAGATTATATTCAAGTATTTGACGCCAAAATTATTGAGGACGTTGTTTATAAAGGTCGCGGTCGCCCAAAGCATGATGTTCAAGGTGAAAAGGTTTACCAAATTTGGGGGCAATTAGCGACCAGTATTCGAAAAAAAGAAGCGAAAGAAGATGAGACTGGCTGTTTTATCATTGCAACGAATGACACCGATATCAAACTTACAATGGATGAATTTTTATCTCACTATAAAGCTCAACAGACTGTTGAGCGGGGTTTCCGATTCTTAAAAAGCCCTGACTTTCTAACCTCGTCATTATTTTTAAAAAAACCAGAACGCATCGAGGCATTGCTAATGGTGATGACCTGCTCGCTTATGGTATATGCCGCACTGGAGCACCTCATCAGAACCAGACTTCGTGAAACAGAGATGTTTTTTCCCGACATGAAGAATAAGCCCACGCAAAATCCAACAGCAAAATGGGTCTTTTCGTGCTTCACAGGTGTTCATGAACTCAGTGTTAGCGAGGATATTAAGGTAATTCTGAATTTAAATGAAAGGCAAAAAATCATCTTGCACTGCTTAGGGGATAGATACTGGGGTGTTTATTCATAAAATCAGGTGCGGAATTCGGG
>JBAXMC010000257.1:0-1664 GCA_037134495.1 Myxococcaceae bacterium | reverse complement strand
GGGGGCGGCAGCGCATACATGGCCTAAATGATGCCAGCAATGCTTCCCCAGCTGTTTTATAGAATTCGCAATTCTCAAATTTTGGTTTTCGTGCTGGACATGTAGGACGACAAAATACTCCCGTTGTCTTTACACCCACAAAAAATACACCCTCTGAGTTTGCATCCTTATCAAGGAGCGCTTGATAGAATTCTTGTTTTTGCCCGTCTGTTATCATTTATATCCTACATTAATGTCGCTTGAGCTAGAAGCATAATCACTTATCGCTATAGGGTTACTATAACGATTCCAGGAAATCGTGCGACCGAAATTCAGGCATTGATTTTTTATTTTTAATTCACTCACTTCAAGCGAAACTTTACTGTATCACACTGTTATTGCGAGAAAATTTCACTTTTCTTTTCTTCAAAGGGGCTGGCGTCATAAAATAGCTCGATTTTGGAGATAAGCCGAACTGTAAATTCCATGAGCACTGCTGCCCTGAATTTACCAATAGCTGTAGGAACCACCATATCGTAAGCAAACATGATCTGATTGTCCGCTGCAAATCTTGACCTGATTTGGATATCTTGTAATATCCCGCCGAAATTCTTTGCAGCTGAAACAACAGCCTCTTTGCCATGCATTTCTGCGAGCGGCCCGATGAAATGCACATCGTTATGAAGATAGCTCGCCATCTTCTCAAAGTCCTTTGCAAGCATAGCATTGTAATAGTTTTCCGCAGACTTTAAGTTATTATCACATTCAGAATTTGTTGTATTCATATCGAACTCCTATTATATTATAAGCACACTGATAATATAATGTAAGGGTGCTGATATGTCAATCTCTAAAGAAATAAATGTCGCAGGCTTATTAGGTTATAAACTAAAACAGACGCAACATAGCTTACGCCTTCGCATGGACGAAGCTTTAAGAACCCTTGATCTGACAACGCCACAATATGCTGTCCTGGCGCAATTAGAGCTCAGGCCTGGCATATCTAATGCAGCACTTGCACGGTCTGCATTTATCACCGCTCAAACCATGCATGGTATCGTCTCTAATTTAGAAAAAAGGCACTTAGTGAAAAGAAAAAGCGATCCACAGCACGGCAGGATTTTGTGCACAGAATTAACAAAACAAGGCATGAAAGTTGTCCAGCAAGCTCATAACATTATCAGCAAAGTCGAGGCAAGTATGACCTCGACCATCACCGAAGATAACAAGGTCCTGTTGGAGAAGTTGCTTCTGGAGTGTTTTAATAATCTGCACGCCAACAGAATGGCTCCTGATATCGAAGATCAGTGAATGCTAAATGCATTATGGACATCATCTAAACTGACCATATCACAGTAAAATTCTCGCTCTGTGGGTACATGCGCTATTCTCCGCCCCAATAACGAACTTCGAGACCGGTTTTGCAAAAACCCAGTAAAATCAAGGGTTCTGGACATGCGTACCTTGACGACCGACGTTCGCATGTAACGGAGAAACGGAGAAAAAAAAGGGAGGTTTTGGGGTAAAATCGGTGATTTTGTGATTCTCTAAGTACGCATGTGCCTGGTAGCTGAAATGTACTAAAGCCTATGAATACTGGGGTGCTGTAAACTGGCGGAGGTTAGCATTCCTCAAAATAACCACCTCCAAACTGGGTGGGGAATGTCAACTTCACCGACTGCGAT
>JBAXMC010000256.1:0-1703 GCA_037134495.1 Myxococcaceae bacterium | reverse complement strand
TGAGCCGCCTCCCTGAATGGGTGAAAGGATCTCCAGAATTGGTACCAGGAACAAAAGTTCTTCTTCCAGGAGAAATTGAAAGAAGCAATGAGTTAGACCGACTTGAAAATGGAATATTTATTGATACTGAAACGCATCAACAGTTTATAAATACTGCCAAGTCATTTGGTTTACAAATAAAGCCTGAGTTGACAATATGAAAACAAGAAAAAATCATTTAAGAGAGAAACTTCTAAAGGGTCAGTCAGCATATGGATTGATGGCTTTTGAATTTTTCACTCCAGGCTTATTACCGATATTGAGTGAAGCAAGCGCAGATTTTGTTATCCTTGATATGGAACATAGTGGCCTCGGTATGGACGTCCTCAAAGCACAATTGGGTGCGGCGCGCGGTACCTCCACGGTTCCTATTGTTCGCGTCCCAGGAACTGCTAGACATTTAATCTCGCCTGTCCTTGATGCAGGAGCAATGGGAATTATGGTGCCCTTGGTTGAAACACGCGCACAAGCGATAGATATTGTTACTTGGTGCAAATATAGGCCGCAGGGAACACGCGGCTTAGGTTTTTCTGTTGCACATGACGATTATTCAGGCGGTTCAGGCGTTGAAAAAATAAACGCACTTAATGAGCGCACCTTGGTTATCGCCTTGATTGAATCTGAAACGGGTATCGAAAACGCAGAGGAGATTCTTTCTGTCCCTGGTATCGATGTGGGCTGGCTGGGTCATTATGATTTAACAGATAGTATGGGTATTCCTGGTCAATTCGAACACCCACGATTTAAGGCTGCGGTTAAATCTCTTCTAAGCGCTTGTAAAAAATACGGTAAGTCCGCTGGGTTTTTGGCTTCAGACATGAAACAGGCGATCGCTTGGAAGAAAAAAGGCTTTCGTTGTTTGGGTTACGGTACTGATATAGGGCTTCTTCGCGACAGCCTCTCTGCAGGGTTAGCTCATTTAAGAACACTGGACTAATGAATAAACTGATCCAAGATAATTGAAAGCTCTCACTCAAATTGGATCAGTTTTTAAACGCAGGTCTCTAAAAACTATATTTCAGTTATTGATCTCAGTGAGTTGTAAGAGATCAAAACCTTTAAATCCGAGACTTAATTTATAAGGGTGGAAGTGTTCTAGACAATTTAAATTGTCAAATCCTAGTAAGGGTAAATGCTCTTTGTAAATACTCTTTTACAACTGATATTGGAGCTTGGCAATCCTTAAATTATTTCATAAAAGGTAATCGCCTAATAGGAGATTCAAATGACTATTGCAATTGGCAAGATGTATTCAAGTAAAGCCTATAGATTTATTTTTCTTGAGTTGCTATTTTTTGTTTTAGCTGGTGAGGTTATAGCGCAGTCGCCCGTTCAATCCTGCAATGGAGTTAACAAAGCGCCTTGGTGCAGTGCTGTTCAAGGTGATCGCTCATCAGGATGGCTTAATCAATCACGTTCAGAAGTCATGGGTCGAAATGGTATGGTCACAACAAGCCAACCGCTTGCCGCTCAAGCTGGGTTAGATATTCTTAAAGCTGGAGGTAATGCCATTGATGCAGCAGTTGCGACCTCAGCTGTTCTTAACCTTGTTGAACCAATGAACACAGGGATTGCTGGTGACCTTTTCGCAATTATTTATATCGCCAAAGAAAAGAAACTATACGCAATCAATGCGAGTGGTAAGGCGCCATCTGGAGCGACTC
>JBAXMC010000255.1:0-1705 GCA_037134495.1 Myxococcaceae bacterium | reverse complement strand
TGGAAATTTGAAGCTAGGCGCGGGGCTCGAACCAGTTGGGGCCGAAGTTCGGATCTACATGCGGTACTCGAACTTGATCTTTTGAGCAGCCTACCCGCGTTCCTATTTCTGCTTTATTCGAAAATCTACGAGACGGATTGACGGTTAGTGAGTTCGTTAATCTTTATCCTGGCGTGGATTTAATCGATGTGACCAAAGCCTTGCAACACGCTGCTAAAAGCGCGAGTTAATAAATGTTTTTAGAACTTTAAAAGTCTAAGCTTTGACCTAATCAGGAACGATCAATTAATCAGCGGAATCTTCTAAACGTAAGTCAGTTTTTTTAGGAAAAGTCTCTAAATATAGACTTGTAGCTTCTTGTAAATTTCGCAAAGCTTCCTGATATGTTTCGCCTTGAGTTGTTGTTCCAGTTTTTGGATCTACTGCGATGAAGCCACCGTCCTCTGCCCGAGTAATGATTGGTTTTTGCATTTACAAGTTCCAAAAATTTAATAGATCTGCAAGAAATTATTTTGATTCATAACAGCCAACCATAAACGCCATCATCTCCGTGGCATCTTTGTCGAGATAAAACCTAACCATCTTTTCATTGAATTCTTGGACTTTCGCTGCGGGTACGCTGATGGCATCAATTCCTGCAGACATCAATATCCCGTTCATCATGAAGCGGGAAGTTCGCTTATTACCATCGAAAAAGAATTGCTGCAGCGCTCCAAATAAGAAAAATGCCAGTGCTTTTTCAAAGGGATGTGCTACTTGGTTGTTAAGTTCTTCAACACCTTGCAAGAACACTCGATTTAAGTCTGGAGCTCCTGTGAGAGTTGGAAGAGGGGTGTAACGTCCTTGTTCTCCTAGTGCAACATCAGGTGTGTAGGATATTTCCTTGCCTTCGCCTCTAAAGTGACCCCATTCCAACGCTTCATTTCGTGCCACTAGGCTATGCAATTCAGTAAATGTCGCCTTGTCTAATTTGAACTTGCTAGCCTTTACTAACGCCAATAGGTGCTTGGAGCTTTCGGCAAGGTTGAGGACCTGTTCTTGATCAGAAATCTTTCTACCCCCAACCGAGACACCATCAAGCAAGGTTTTGACTTCTGGATAAGTAAATGGGTTTCCTTCTAGTACAGATGCATCCCAAACAAAGACGGACAGCATTTGGTGAAAACGGAAGGTAACGCGCTCAATTGAATGCGTTGAAATAGCATCTAGAGTTTTTAATCGACTCCAGTTGAAACCAAGTGCAGAAAAAAGATCCATGTATTACTTTTTTATGGGTTTTTACGTGTGCGAAAAGTTTTGGGCAAGATCGTTAATTCAATCCTCGCTTATTTTTTAAGCATTTTAGCTGGGCAAGCCCAGCTTGTCATTCGAATTCTGTTATCAGCTCGAGCGCTTTTGAGCTGTATCCGTTCAAATTGGCGGGTTATCGCGAAAAGGTTGATCATTAACGCTTATGAAATAAAACTGTAGCTACAGCATTAAATGGAGCTGTGGCTATGGATGAAGATGAAGAAATCGAACAGTTACGAGCGCAAGAAGCCAAGCGAGCAAGGGATGAGGCCAAAAAGTGTCTGCGTCATGCCAGCTTTCAACTTGGTAAAGCAGCTTATGAAATCGATGAATACCTGAAAGATTTCAGCACAGCCCGCATACCTATTAGGCGGCAAGTGATCCTCAACGAAGCCATCGCGCATCTGGTTGCCAA
>JBAXMC010000254.1:0-1741 GCA_037134495.1 Myxococcaceae bacterium | reverse complement strand
CTATTCTCTCTGTGGTGACTAGGTTTCTAGGCTGACCTTCAGGGTTGGCCTTTTTTTTGGAGGGGGCAGAGTGTCCAAACAATGAGGCTAAAGATCGCTTAACACTTCCTTAGCAGGGTACTGAGCGGTACCTTTTTCACGCACTTGGGGGCTACGTGTTTTTGAACTGGTTCCTCAATAAGTATTGGGACTTGATATTTTGGGTAAGCCAAAATGAGCGACTCCCAAAACGAATTAGGGACAAAGCCTACCGGGCTCAGTTTGAGCACTTTAAAGTATATAAACATTTGAATAACGAATAGATTCCGATCCTTTTCTGATTTAGTGGACACGAAGAACTGGTGCGCGTATAAAAGTTGCGGCTTGGGCTTTTGTTCTTTTTTTTAACTCGTTTTAATCGGAGGGGATATGGGCAAAGTTTCTCAGCTTACGTTGTGGATAGGCATTACAGGGCTGGCGTCATTGGCCTACGGTCTAATTCGCGTGCTTTCAGTAGGAACACCGCTTTCAGGTGCTTTTGAGAGTTCAGATAAATTAGGTAGTGACCTAGTTGTACATGGACTAATATTTGTTGCCACTGCACTCTTCAGCCATTTTTACCCAGAGTCAAAAACAATCGAGATCTAAGCATTGCCTGGCCCCTCAACGGTGTCAGGCATCAGGCGAACTCGCAAGGGAATATGAATTGCCCCCCGTGATAGCGCCACACTAGCGCCGCTCACAGATTCTATACATCCACATGGGCAGATCAAGTAGCCTTCCTTAACCCTGCCCCAGCATGGCCTTGGAAAAGTACTTATATCCTCAATGACAATTAACTAGACCCACTGGCTTATAGAATCTGAAGCGAGTCGAAGGCGGATATGTTCATGAGTATAAACAAGCCCAATTTAGATGTGAGCAGCGCCCGAACAATCGCTCGGGGCCAGATTTCGATTGTGGTTGAAGATACTGCCAAGCGGATCGCAAGTCTTTCCATGAAGTTTCCTTCAAAGCGAGGAGCATGGCTTCGGGCTGTAGAAAATAATTTCAAAGAAGCCTACAAGGAAACGCTTCTTGCATTAATCCCTGAAAAACGCAGAGTGCTTGCTGTGTATTTCTTACCACTGGCCGAGCAGTATGACGGATGGCTTGCAATCGAAGTTAGCGTTGCAACCTTTGGTACTGCGATGAGAACTTTTAAGTTAGCAGCAATAACTGAAAATACCATCATCAAACTCATGCAAGGACTCAAGGATTGCAGCCATTTAGATGCCCTAAAAAATGAATTGTTGGATTGGTTTTTGCCCGGTGTTATGACTTATATGACGACGCTGAATAGGCCAGAAATTATCTGCATACCAACGAAGTCCGGGTATTTCATAGCAAAGTGGGATCATAGTCACATCACTTATGTCTTTACTAATTGGCAACCTGATCGATTGTTGACTGACAAGGAACAAGTCGTTCTATCCAAACTTCGTCGTGAGAAAAAATTCGGAGTGGCAGCGGAGTTGGGTGACTGCGAATAATAATTCGAGTCGGTTCTGCCGAGGGCAGTCAATCTGATCCAATAGTTAGTCCGTGAATGGCAGCTGTCAGGCAAATTGAAACGTAATGGTCAGCGGCTGGATTTGGCCGTTATGCACAGTTCCCAATTATGAACAGTTGCAGGCTATGTGTCATAAATGTGCTCTATGCCAGCGGCTCCTGAAGATGTCGTGCACACTTTGCATAATTTCGGATGCACAAACATGGCAGC
>JBAXMC010000253.1:0-1745 GCA_037134495.1 Myxococcaceae bacterium | reverse complement strand
CATTCGTATATTTCACAATGGAATTCCTGTATTTCAAAAACCGGTTGCCATTATCAAAAGTGTTCATATAAATATAACAAACTCATACAATGGAATTACAATACCAATCGAAATAGAACGCGAAATAATGCGCCCTGAATTATCTACAAAAATAATTGAAAAAGAAATTATTTATATCAATATCCCACCGGGTGTAGATGACGGGGAAATTGTTTTATTACAAGATAAAGGGCACATTATTAATGACCAACTAAAAGGCGATATTAAAATAACTGTTCATGTTGAAAATAATTCACCGTTTCTTCGAAGTGGTTTAGATTTACTATACCGAAAAACAATCACATTAAAAGAATCTCTTTGCGGATTTGCATTTGAAATCATTCATCTTAATGGAAAGACATTGTGTATGAATAATATGACGGGAAAAACAATCATTAAACCCAAATTTCGTAAAATTATTCCTAAAATTGCCAAAGACAGCATTCGTAGCCTCTCTGCCGCCGGACTCATTGAGCTCGAAGAAGGTAAGGCTGAAGAAGCTGAACTCGATTTAGCTGGCGTCATGGTTGAATATCTCGATGCAGATGAACGACTCAATGAACAAGCCAAAGATCTCTTAAGCCGCCGCGGTTTAGGGTCTGACCGTTTCGCTCAAGCAAAGAAAACACTTGCAGATACCAAAAATTTCAAGATTGGCGATGAAGCTTTAGATTATATCTTGGGGCAACTTGCAGAAGCTTTGCTTGCTTCGAAAAACATCGAAGAAGTCTTCGGGGAAGATCCAGAGCTGCGCAAGGCCATGAAAGATGTCATGGACAAGTATGCCTCCATCCCAGAAGAGCTTGATAAAGAAGCCAGACAGAGACTTAAAAATCTCCGAGAAGGTTCTCCTGAATGGGAAATCGAATATCCAAGAGCCATCGCTCAGCTCAAAAGACAAAAAGGGCTTTAGCCTTTTAGGTTATGAAAACCCATCATTGTGATGTTTTGATCATTGGTGCGGGCCCTTCGGGGACGCACTTGGCATCTCTATTGGGTCGTGCTGGTATTTCTGTTATTCTTTTGGATAAAAATCCGGCGGGTGAGGCCGGAGCCACTTGGGTCAATGGAATCCCTATCTGGATGTTCGAACAATCGGGCCTAGATAAGCCAGAGCCTAATGAGGTTCATGGGGCAGGTGCTCGCTTTACGCTCATAGACCCAACACATCAATCAAGAGTTTCTATTTTAGCGCCTTTCCTCATGGATATCGACATGAAGGTTTTTGGGGGACGATTACTTCGTACGGCTGAAAGCTCTCCCAATGTTCGTGTTTTTCACGAAATCTTGATCCAAAGTTTTGATTTAGATTCAAAGGGTCGCCCAAGAGTCGCTTATTCAAAAAACGACTGTTTTAAGGCCGAATTATTTGTAGACGTTTCAGGTTTGTCTGCTGTTGTTCGAAAAAATACCCCTTTTTTGAAAGAATTATGCCCCGTGGTAGAGCCGACAGATCTATGTCGTGCCGCTCAAGAGGTGAGGCAAATAAAAGACCCCCATGGAGCACTGGCTTTTTTAGAAAATCATGATGCCCAAAGTGGGGAAATCTTGTCTTGGGTTGGTGTAGCGGGTGGATTTTCTTTGCTGCGTGTTCAGATTTCGCCTGATTTAAGAACGATTTCTTTTTTAACAGGTACTCGGGCACTATTTGGAGTTCCATCGGGTGCCAAATTAATCCAAGATTTTCTATTAAAGAATCCTTGGGT
>JBAXMC010000252.1:0-1756 GCA_037134495.1 Myxococcaceae bacterium | reverse complement strand
GCCGGAAGGCAGAGTCATCATTGGGGAAAATGCGTATTACATTGGTGCGCCTCTTCACTTCACCATTCAATCTTTCTTGCATATTCGATGTTCTGAGACGCTTACGATATTTATCCGGCAATGCCATTATTGCCATTGCATCTTCAAAGGCCTCTTCAAGACAGGTCACAGCCTTCGGCGCTAGTTTTTCAAATTGCTCAACAAACTCATTTAAACGGCGCCTGGCGTCGATCATATCGGGTGCTTGTAAAACTAGCTTTGCTTTTTCTGCAACGTCCTTGCGGTGTCGTGTTGAGCAAGATCCTAAGATATTCCTCATCAAATGAACTTGGCACCTCTGCCACGTGGCTCCCTGAAAATGCTTCCTGGCGGCCTCAACAAGCCCCGCATGCTGATCAGAAACAACAAATAAAACGCCCTTTAAGCCACGAGATTTAAGCCAGCGAAATGTTTCTTCCCACGTTGCATAACTCTCTGTATCGCCAATTTTAAGGCCTAGAATCTCTCGGTACCCATCCTCTCTTATTCCTGAGATGACTAGCACGGCCCTTGAAACCACTCGATCTCCCTCACGACTTTTAATAAATGTGGCATCAACCATAATAAACGGAAATTTAGCCCCATCAAGACGGCGTTCATTAAATACGCGTACTTTTGGATCGAGCCCCGCACACAATTGACTAACGGTTGATTTAGAAAAACTAACACCGCAAAGCTCTTCCGTAATATTTGTAACTTTTCGTGTGGAAACACCATTGACAACCATTTCCATTAAAGCCAATACAAAGGCTTGTTCGCTACGCTGATAGCGTTTAAATATATCGGTTGAAAACGACCCATCTCGTGTCTGAGGTACTTGTAATGTAACCGGACCAACGCGTGTATAAAGTTGGCGTGTCCGATAACCATTACGGTAACTCTGACGATCCTCCGAGCGTTCATATCTCTCTGCTCCCAAAGAATCACTCACTTGAGCCTCTAATACTTGGTTTAAAACGCTTTCAATCAGCTTAGCCAAACCATCCTGGCCTGTTAAAAGTTCTGGCAGCAGCTCTTTGCCTACGGTAACATTGTAATCCGTCATTGCTAATCTCCTCGGTTCTTATTTTGTTTCGCAACTCAATAGTACCGAATTTTAGCGATGACTCAATTCCTAATTCGTCATCCCGAATTTACAGCATTTTACGGACATAACCTTTGATTTTATTAAGTATTTTAATAAATATCCTTTTTTTCATAAAATTCAAATTTAATCTATAAGAATTGGGTGAAAAATTTTATTTACTATAGTAAACAAATAAGTGGAATATAGTCTTTATGTACAAAGGACCAAATTTTTAAAATTAGTATTGTAATAGTTGGTTTACCATTATAAACTTCGATTACCATAATTTACCTAAAATATACAATAGTAAACTAAAACTTAGTGCCTACAGAGAAAAACATGACTACAATTTCAGCAAAATTTACCCAAAAAGAAGTGGGATACTTAGAGAAAATCGGAGAGCGTTTAATGAACCCCATCTTTCTCTGGCATGATCAGTTCAGGTATGCTTCTCATCTTGGCTAATAGCGGAGGACTGATGTTATACGGAAGAAGTTGTTCAAGTTGTTCAACAGTTTCTGCGAGATGAATATTGGCCAGGACGTACTTCATCCAGGAAAAGACATCGACCTTATGTTGCTTGCAGGTCTCAATGAGAGAGAAAAGGATGCTACCGGCCTGGGCACCGACATCATTTCCATGGAACAACCA
>JBAXMC010000251.1:0-1758 GCA_037134495.1 Myxococcaceae bacterium | reverse complement strand
CCACCACAGCTAAAACAAATCAGGAAGCTAAGGCTTTACTTGAAGCATTTAATTTTCCATTGAAAGATAGAGAACATAAATAAAAGGGTGCAGACGTGGCAAAAAAATCAATGTTAGAGCGTGAGCTAAAAAAAGCCAAACTAGTTGAAAAATATTGGTCGCGCCGAACTGAGCTTAAAAAAGTAATCAAATCCTCACTTGATGTTAATAAAATCAGGGCGGCCCAAGATGCGTTAGAGAAACTGCCGCTTAATTCATGTTCTGCCCGCCATAGCACACGTTGCCAGCAGTGTGGCCGCGTTCATGCTGTGTATCGAAAGTTTGGTCTATGCCGCATTTGCTTGCGACAACAGTTGATGACGGGAAATGTAACTGGTGGACGGAAGTCAAGTTGGTAATTCATCGAATAATTGGAGAACGAATGTGAGTATGCAAGACCCAGTCGCTGATATGTTGACTCGAATACGAAATGGACAACAAGCTAAGCATCAATCAGTGACACTTATTTCTTCTGTTTTTAAAGAACAGATTGCTAAGGTTTTAAAAGAAGAAGGCTATATCGCTGATTTCTATGTTGAAACATTAGACAACAATCTGAAATCGCTTACGCTTAAACTTAAATATTATTACGGAAAACCCGTTATCGAGCGCATTAAACGCATCAGTCGCCCAGGGCTTCGTATTTATAAGACAGCCAAAGATCTCAGCGCTGTTCCAGGTTTTGGGATTTCCATTGTTTCCACTTCGCAAGGTGTTATGACGCATGTATTGGCCAAAAGTCATGGCGTTGGTGGTGAAGTTATTTGTGAAGTGGCTTAATTTAGTCGAGGTTAGATATGTCTAGAGTTGCAAAAGCAGCAATAAGCTTGCCGAAAAATGTGGAAGTTAGCTTTGATCATGATGACGTTCAAGTCAAAGGGCCGCGCGGCACCTTATCTTGCGTCTTTAATTCACTTGTTTCGATCAAAGAAGAAGAAAATGTGATTAAATTTGAGCCGCGCGGTGATCACCCACAAGGTTGGGCACAAGCAGGGACAGCAAGAGCTTTGTTCAACAACATGGTAAAAGGTGTTACTGAAGGTTTTACTGTCACTCTTGAGCTCGTTGGTGTTGGATACCGTGCGCAAGCAAAAGGCAACGTATTATCACTTTCTCTTGGCTTCTCTCATCCTATTGAACATAAATTGCCAGAGGGAGTTACAGTTGAAACACCGACTGTTACATCCATTGTTTTAACCTCGAATGATAAGCAGAAGGTAGGACAAGTGGCAGCAGAGGTGCGCTCGTACCGTCCGCCGGAGCCTTACAAAGGTAAAGGCGTGAAGTACGCTAACGAAACTATTATTCGCAAAGAAGCGAAAAAGAAATAGGATGTTGACCATGAATAAAGAACAAGCTCGAATCCGTAGAGGATTAAAAACCAAGGCAGTGATTCGCAATTCAAAGCGTCCACGTTTAGTCGTTACGCGTTCTGGAATGAATATTTATGCTCAGATTATTGTTCCTGGAGAACAAGGTGATTTGGTTCTGGTCTCTTGCTCTACTCTCGATAAATCGGTGAGAGAATCGCTGACTGGGACTAAATCTGAAAAAGCATATCAAGTGGGTAAAGTTTTGGCTGAACGAGCCAAGGAGAAGAATTTAATAGATGTTGCCTTTGATCGATCTGGTTACAAATATCATGGTCGCGTTAAGGCTTTAGCTCACGGCGCACGCGAAGCCGGCTTGAATTTTTAAGGAACCAGTATGGCAAACGAT
>JBAXMC010000250.1:0-1759 GCA_037134495.1 Myxococcaceae bacterium | reverse complement strand
CGATTTTGATGCCCACAAAGCATTATGCTTATCTGGCTCAAACTCCAGTGAATCCTAATTCTGAAACGACGATTTTGAAAAGCTTTCTGGCCAATAATCCCTATATCAAAGGCATCGATAGTTGGAAGAAGCTCGATGATAATGGTCGTATCGTTGCCTATAGAAGAGCTCCAGAAATCTGTGAGCTGCAAATCCCTCAAGAGTTCGAACAGTTTCCGCCGCAAGCAAGAAATATGGAATTTGTGATTAATTGCCATGCGAAGTTCGCAGGAGTATCTATCTATTACCCTCTCGCTGTGGCTTATCTGGACACTGTGTGACCGTATTAGCCCAAGACTTTTTGATGCGATTTCCTGAGTTCCAAAGCTTGACTCAAGATTATATCGAGCTGATTCTCGATGAGTCAAAAGCTGAGCTCAATGAAGTTATTTGGGATAAGCAATATCGAGCCGGTGTTTTGTTTTTAAGCGCTGATACATTAGCTCTATCACCCTTAGGAGAAGCTGCCAGGTTAGTTCCAGGCGATGGTATGACTACCTACAGACAAGAGTTTGAGCGATTACGTAGAATCGTCTCAGCGGGGTTTTTAGTCGCGTGATTATTGATAAAGATCATGGCTTCGCTCGTATCATTGGCAACATTAAGAATGCTGCCAAGCAAGCCTACGTGAGCATTGGGATTCATCAAGAACAGGGTAGTAAAGCCCATGGCGAGTTTACAGTAGCTCAGATTGCTGCTGTGCATGAATATGGTTCGCCTGAGAATAATATCCCCCAACGATCGTTTATTCGCGACACGCATGATTTAAATTTACGGGCTAATTTGAAGCGTCTCAAACGGATGCAAGAACAGGTGCTGATGGGTAAACTCACGCAGCATGAAGCACTGACTTTTTTAGGAGAAGTGGCTTCTAAACAAATGACTTCACGCATTAATCAGGGCATTGCGCCTGCGCTTAAACCAGCGACGATTAAGCATAAAGGCAGCTCAACGCCATTGATAGATACCGGTCAACTTAAAGGCTCGATTGGATTCGAGGTACATCTGTGATGGCGGTCCAAAAGCATTTTGAACAAATCACAGGTCTGAAGTTTGTGTGGGAGAACGAGCCTCGTGAGATGCTTTTAAAACCTTATGGCGTTCTCAAACTCGGCGCCAGCTCTATGCTTGGCAATGACCAGATTTACGAAGACCAATTGGTTGGCAGCCGAGAGATGATTCTACAAATTCAAGTCTTTTCGAGGTCGTTTAAGCCTACCGAAAACGCCCGCTTTTATTTGGAAAAAGCCAGAACTTCGCTGGCCTATTTTAAAGCACCCAACTTAATCTTTGATGAAGCACATCCGATAGTTGACTTAGACTTTATCTTTGCCAATCGCCAAGAATCCAGAGCCGGATTTGACGCAGTGTTTCGCATGCTTGAACTCCAAGATTTATCTCAATATTCACCCGGCTATTTTACCCAAGTGGAACTAAACCTATGAGCCTTGATTCTATCGTCGAAGTTACCATCACCAACGAAAGTGTTTCGATGAGCCAAGCTGGCTTTGGGGTGCCCCTGATTTTAGGCGAATCTGCTCCGTGGAAAGAGAAAGTTCGTATTTATTCTGACCTTTCAGGAATGCTGAAAGATGGTTTCCAAACTGACAGTCCGCTCTATCAGTCTGCTCTCAAACTCAAATCTCAAAGCCCTTGCGTGACTATTTTTAAGATTGCCCAGGGCGATTTAAATGCTGTTTACGAAGCTGATTCGAATTTC
>JBAXMC010000249.1:0-1782 GCA_037134495.1 Myxococcaceae bacterium | reverse complement strand
AGGATAATGCTCTGCAAATTTTGGTCAGTAAAGAGGCCTTAGAACAAACAGCTGTGTTGTTATCAGCTGATACAGGTTTGCTGGGTTCGCCTCAGCTGAATAATCATGGCGTCTTACGAGCACAAGCTTTGCTAAACCATGAATTGTTTCCGGGTCGTAAAATAAAATTAGAAACGCGAGAAATAAAAGAGCCTCATTTCGTCATTCAGCGTGTTAATTTTAGAGGTGACACGGCAGGTTCTGATTGGACTGTCGACTTGTCTGCCGTAGCTTTAGCGAAGGCATGATATCGAGGCCAATAAGATTTGATTACGCCATCTTTACCTGAAGTTTTAAGACAAGCATTCGATGCCAGATTGGCAAATGTTTATACGGCATTGCCAGGTATTATCGAGCGTTACGATGCTGGCAAGGCCGATATCAAAGTCGAGAACCTGCCTGTTTTATTGGATGTCCCGGTGATTTTTTCTGTTCTGACCTTTCCAATTAAAGCTGGCGATAAAGTTCAGCTAATTTTTAATCAGCATGATTTATCAAAACCCATAGCGCTTTTGACCGAGCAGAAATCTGATGATTTTGTGGCCCTGGCCAGCAAGGTATTGACGGAACTCAAAGCAATCACGCAGGCATTTAATTCACACACTCATGCTGGCCCTGTGGGTCCGGTGTCGCAGCCCATGATGCCACCGAACTCGGTGAAAGCATGACGGACTTATTGTTGCGATATAATGACCTGGCAGTTAACACAGACTTCCTATTAACACGCAACCTTGCTGAACAAGTCACGCAAGCTCTGACTATTCAGCTTAAGACTTTACAAGGCGAATGGTTTTTAGACGAGCGCGTGGGTATTCCGTACTTCACAGAAATCTTGGGACAGAAGCCCCATAAGCTGACTCTCTTGGGAATCTTTCGTGAAGCAATCCTGAAAGTCGATGGCGTGAGCAAGATTAATCAAATCAACGTCGATTATGAGCAGCAAAACCGAACAGTTAAACTTAACTTTGAAGTTGAGCTGACCGATGGTTCAAAGGTGAAACTGAATGTCTGAGTATGGCGTTACACTGCGAGGATTTAGGCCCAAGCCATTTGAAGTGATTCAAGCTGAGATTCAGGAGTCTTTTAAAACACATATTTCACCAAACTTGAGTTTTGAAGCCAATACGATTACTGGGCAATTAACCGGCATATTTGCCGCCAAAATACGCGAACTTTGGGAAGTGGCTGCAGGTGTTTATACGAGTTTAGACGCAGATTGTGCTGAAGGCCGAGCCTTAACAGCACTGTCTTCACTAACAGGTAGCGTGAGAATGCATCAAGAAAGCGATTCGGACTTGAGAAAACGCCGTTTGAGAGAATTAAGAGCTCCGGGACTCTCTACTTTGGAAGCTTTGCGTTCTAAATTGCTGGCTTTGTCTGGAGTTCGAGGTGTGGGAATTTTCAATGATGATCAGAAACACAGTTTTGAAGTTACTGTTTTAGGGGGCGCAGATATTCTCATCAATCGAGTGATTTCTCAGAACAAACCATTGGGAATCGCTGGCGTTCTCAAACGCCCAGAAATTGTTGCGCTGACACTTGACATCAACTTGGTTACGAACGCGGATTTATTGCCAGATGAAATGGATACACTGAAAGACTCTCTGGTTGAATATGCCCATGAACATATTAAGTTGGGCGAGTCTGTTGTGGTTTCAAGATTTTATGGACCTTTGTTTCACAATCCCAAAGTGATTGATGTCCAAATAGTGCCGTTCAATCGCGTGATTAAACCCAACGAGT
>JBAXMC010000248.1:0-1789 GCA_037134495.1 Myxococcaceae bacterium | reverse complement strand
TAGTTGAAGAAGTAAATACAAACCTGAGCGAGCGTGTGCAATTCAGCAGCCTCATAGTCTGCACTGGCAAAAACAAATCCCCCCCTGGGAACGTAGCATTCACGGACACCAGGTTCGCGTCTCGGGTTTTGTAGGTTTGGGTTTCTCGAGGATGTTCGGCCTGTGTTAACCAGAACATTAAAATACGTGTGAACTGGCTCTCTGGTGCCTCGTTCTAAAATCGCACAGTCTTTTGATATCAAAGTTTGAAGTTTACTGTAACGATTG
Organism: Myxococcaceae bacterium; assembly: GCA_037134495.1. Lineage (GTDB taxonomy): Bacteria > Myxococcota > UBA727 > UBA727 > JABDBI01 > AER2-1. The sequence goes on along the minus strand of JBAXMC010000248.1, from coordinate 1,522 downwards.
TAGGCGAGTAATAACGAGTCATTAGAGGCGATACAAGCGTCTTCATTAACTTGGACTTGACCAGAAGGTGTTCGTAGAGCCAAACCATCCATTATGTTAACCAAACGTTGCTGAGCTTTTTTGCTGTCACGCACAAAGCCGTTTTTTTGCTTTTTTAATAAGGCGTTTGCAAAAAGCAAACTTTGAATCTCTTGGAATTCTTCTACAGCTTTCAGCTTAAAATCTGAGACTGCTTTAATATCCGTAATCATTCCGTGATTTGAAGCTAATCTCAAAGCAAAATCAGCACGGCATTGAGCTGCTAAATCTGGAAGATCATGTTTTTGTTGAGCTTTGAAAATTTCTAGCGTTGTTTTAGCGTCTGTGAGCGCATAATCTTTGGCGCCTTGGGGCCAAGTTTCAAGAGGTGTTTCTTTTAGCTCTCCATAGCGCAATCGCCAGGTATCTTTGTCAAGCTCCAAGGCAAAATAGCGAGATCCTAAAGATGCGAGAGAGTAACTGATTAGTTCGTTTCCAAAAGAGATGTCAATGAGTTTTTCAGCCACAGCCGTGTCGGCAATTGCATCACGTTCGTAAGCATCAAATATCAAGGGCATCAAGTCTGGGAACTGTTTAGCGAGAACGCATAAATCAAATGCCGTATTGTGCCCTACCAGTGGATTCTCTAGGGTCGCATTCTCAATCAACTCACGCGCAATCTCATAGGCCTGCTTCCAGTGGACGATTTGAGGCTCATTATCTTGATTCGTCCATGTCAGGCAAATTAATTGAGGCGCCTGGTTGCCCGGCGTTATCAACTCTGTTTCGGTATCAAAAGCTACGGCAGCCATAGATGCACCGTGAAATCTTTGCCTGTTTTCATGCTTTTTTTGTTGTGGCACTCTAATTTAAGTTCTTTGTTTTTGAGCGGATTTTCATCTGATACGGCTTTTTCGCAGACTTCTTTGGTTACAAATTTGCTGAGCGCATCTAGATTTCTCTTAGGACAGAATCCGTGAGCAGCTCCCATGAAAGTTTTTATGCGGGGCATCGCTGCATCTGTGTCCATAGGTTGTACCCAGTTTCTGGTTTCGCCAGGCAGAATCTCCGGGTTGTCGGATTCTAAACAAGTGGTTTCAACGACAAATAAATTGCCACCCAAACGCTTTTTATGAATCAAGACGTTTTCTAAACGTACTTTGTATTTGCCCGGTAAAAAATAACTGCGATTTGATTCTGAGGTTGGGTTCACGTTATCTACTGCTGAAAAAATGCTTTCCATTTTCCTTCTCCTATTAGTTTTTGGGGTTGTCCAGTTGTGTCTTGGATGTATCTGGCATCTGAGACGGCTCGATGAAGGCTCCTGAGTTGTTCGTTACAAGCCACCACAATGTCGAATGTTACCTTGTCTGCGAGCTGGCCTTCACGGTGAGTGCGTCCAATCAGTTGCTCCCAGACTGAGCCGTTGGCGGGACATGACATTACCAGGTTCTGATGCCATTTTTGTAAGTTGCGTCCTTCTGAATGCGCCGCAATGCTCGCG
>JBAXMC010000247.1:0-1790 GCA_037134495.1 Myxococcaceae bacterium | reverse complement strand
ATGTTGCATATTGAAGTTTATGGACAAAATCAAAAACAAATTACTGCAATTTCTGAAGCGATCATTGCTACAATGACAAACCAATACTCCTTGTTTCTTGGTAAAGGACAGGAAATTGATGTGCGAATTTTGAATGGACCAACTTGGGAAAAAAATCCAAGTCCTGAGCAAATTATGATTGTTGTTTCTGGTGGATTTTTAATTGGATGTTTTCTGGCATTTGTTTGGATATATTATAAGAATGAAACATTTGTTTCGTATGAAGAAAGTGAATATTCAGAAAGGATGGAATAGGCAGCTAGATTTATTTTGTAAAAAGATTTTTAAATAGAGGCGATTTTCTGGAATTGTTCCAGAAAGTTCCTTAACAACTTAAAGCACAAAACAAAAAGGAGAACGATCATGGTTGCACGAATCGCAGTAATACTGGCAATGGTTGTCGCGTTACTGTCAGGTTGCGCGGCCACGAATCAACGAGTGACAGATATTCAATCCGTCGCTACAACACAAGTCAAGACTGGCGATAGCAAGGAGTTAGATTTGTTGCTAGAGCCGGTCGATACAGTCGGAATTTTGGAAACGCAGGCTTTACGAGATAGAAGAGTTTCGTTTCGTGAAGTAGTCTTTCCGGAAATTCTAGCTTCTGGGGAATTATATCCTGGACGATTGAAATGGTTTGGCTGGTGTGTGTGTCGAGGGCGTGAGTTCTTAGCGCAATTAGTTTTAAGTCCCAAGACTAGCTTATCTGGCAAGTTCATCGGTGTTGTCGTGATTGATGGCACGGAAGAAGAAATTGCCGGTGGGCAGTTAGTGGCACTTTCAACAAGATTTGAATTTCTTTATCCTTTGAATTTGAAGGAGACTGAAATCAAAGTTTTGAATAAAGATGAAATCTTGTCGGTCAGTAAAAAGCGACAAGAGATTATTCTGGCGCAAGGGATCGAAGTTGATCAATTGCCGAAAGCAGACTTTTTTTTGGAGGTTATCAACTCATGGAATCGAGTTGAGACAAAGCGTGGGTGGGTTTTAACCCCGCTTTCTGAGGAACAGTTTGATTATGTGTCACGAATCAATCCTGCTTATACCCACTCTCAAAAGTGGGTCAAGTCGATGCACGGTTCAATTGCGTTGGATCCATACAGCACTGCTGTTGGCATGTTGTTTGATCAAGTCAACGCTATTGGAATCCAGCCGGAAGGTTGGGATTTTGGTTCGCACTCTGATCGGCGTGTCGCCGCAGAGATCAATAAGCATCTACTAGACAGAAAACAGTCGGTGATTATTGAACTTAATCGTCGACTAAAAGCCTCAGGAGGGCTAAAACCATGAAAAACAGAATCTCAATTCTGGCGTTGTGCTGGCTAGTGTTTTTCACTAGCTTGGCGCAAGCGTCAGAGTTAAAACACACAATCCTGTCAGGGGAAACCCTTTCCGGAATTGCCCATAAGTTCTTGGGCAAGGGTAGTCTCTACCCAAAGATTCAGAAGCAAAATGGGATTAAAAACCCCAACCGGATATTTACTGGCAAGACGCTAGTTATCCCGGTGACCAAGGCAGTATCTGTAGCCGCTCCCGGAGTTAATCCGGTTGAAGCAGCTCCAGTGGCTCCAATAGCCAAGGACTCAGAAACACCTGCAATATCTGTAGCCGCTCCCGAAATTAATTCGGTTGAAGCAGTTCCAGCGGCCAAAGTGGCCAAAGTTGCAGAAGCAAAGCCAGTTCCAAAAGCTCCGAAGTCCGCAAAGGCTTCTGGCAGCAAGAAGACTGGGGCCAAAGTGGCCAAAGTTACA
>JBAXMC010000246.1:0-1812 GCA_037134495.1 Myxococcaceae bacterium | reverse complement strand
TTTTTACCTTAACATGAAAATGATCAGATGGGAGAGAAATTATTTGCGCGCACTGCCCAAACCTAACCCAAACCGTCAAAAACACGTCGGTTCTCAAAAACCATCGTTTGTGATCAGCTTCTTTCAAACCTGCTTGATGGCTGTATTTGGCGGCTTTTTCGTTCTCAAAAAATATGCTTGAAACGATTTTGAAATTTTGTGCGACTAACTTGAGTATTGAGAAGGAGAATTATGCTGATTGGTTACGCACGAGTGTCCACGGACGTCCAAAACTTAAACTTGCAATTAGAGGCATTAACTAAAGATGATTGTAAACAGATTTACACTGATAAAGTCAGCGGTACACGCACAGAACGTCCAGGACTTGCTGATGCACTCTCTTATGTGCGAGCAGGTGATACCTTTGTGGTGTGGAAACTGGACCGTTTGGGACGCAGTGTGAAAGGTCTGGTGGATTGGGTCGGTGAACTTGAAAGTCGAGGCGTTCACTTTAGAAGTATTACGGATAATATTGACACGTCTACGCCATCTGGACGCTTTTTCTTTCACGTGATGGCCAGCTTGGCTCAGATGGAGCGAGAGCTCATTGTAGAACGAACCCAGGCAGGCTTAAAAGCAGCTCGTGCAATGGGTCGTATTGGGGGCAGAAAGCCAAAGATGACAGACAACAAATTAAAATCAGCTCAAAATCTATTTAAGTCTGGTGCGTTGCCTAGAGATATTGCAGATAGTTTAGGAGTGTCGATTCCAACGCTGTATCGATGGTTGCCTGCTACTGAAAGGATTTAGTCTGCACGATGTAATGCATTGACATTTCTCAGTAAAATCATAGTTTTCAAAACTATGAGACTTGCATTAAACGCAGTATTCTTGAGTTTGTCATTGATGACATTGGCCACCACAAAATACCCAATGGCGGTATTCGAACGTCCACTCACAATGCCAAAGAATTCGTTTGAGAGTGCGCTGCTTTTTTCAGATGACCATATGATGATGCTTGGTGCAGACTATGGCATTACCGATTATACTCAGATTGGTTTGGCTTGGGATGGTTTTGAAACGGCAGAGAGCGCACCTGTTCAGAAGATCTCACTGATAGGGGCTCAGTTTTTATTTGCGACGGACTATGTCTGCAGTATGGCTGTTGTTGCGATGCCACTCCACTTTAATGACAGTGTCTTTCGGGAAGTCAGCGTGAGCTTACCAACCTACATTCCCATATTGAGAGAGAAATTTAATATCGTCCTGTTTGAAAATATAGTGAAGTTGCACTGGCGAGAAGAGGCCCAAGCAGATTTTAAATTCGAAACCCGGTTTGTATGGCAAGCGACGCATTCATTATGTTTAAGCCTGGTCACAGATTGGGGTACCGTAAATACCTCTGGGGCTCATAAACATATTGCTCAAGCAACGCCTTTAATTTTTGAGGCCTTGTATGCAATTACCCCAATGTTAGATATTGTAGGTGTCTTGGGATACGATAATATCCAGAGTTTTGAGAGCACCAAAGGCCTTACAGGCATGCTTGGGATTGTATTTCGAGGCGGAGACATCGAAGGCTAAAGCTAAATTTTTGTATGCATTCGAAATAAAACAGCCTCATTTGATCCACTGCCTGATATTCTACTTAGATGGCTAACCTTATTTCTTTGCCCAGAACAATAGCTCCAAAAACCTGGCAACGTCAGCTAGAAGAAACCAGTCCTGCGTTTGAAGCCTTTGTTGTTTTCCGTGACATGGCTTCACCCCGCAGCATTAAACAAGTGGCTGAACTCTTGGGCAAGGGGCGGTCAACCAGGGATGAGTGGGCAA
>JBAXMC010000245.1:0-1812 GCA_037134495.1 Myxococcaceae bacterium | reverse complement strand
GAGAAGATCAGCTTCAGTGCCCGCTTAGCTTCCGCTGCACCTGTCATCCCTGAAATCGTCACGAACAGCGATAGAAAGATAATAGGCAAACTTAAGAATTTTAGAATCCGAATGAATATTTCAGCCAAACTCTGACAAGCGATATCCAAAACAGGAACCTGTAAAAGGCCAATTGTCGCACCGATGGCAACTGCAATAAGAGTAAAAAAAGGTGATTTAATAGAAAGGGACATAAGCAACTCCTAGAAGAAAGAACAATAGATTTTGGGTATAGGTCTAGGTATTGTGCACTAGGCACAAAAAGTTGCGAAACAGCAATTGTATGAAGCGAGAAATTGCATAAATACCCAAAAGCACTCTAAAAGCCTGCAATTCCAATGTCAACAGGGGACAGGGAATGCAGAGTACGATAGCATTGTTATCAAAAACATGATTCGTATTCTGATTTCGGACAAACTCTCGAATGAAGCCATTGAGTTTCTAAAACAGTCACCTGAATTCCAAGTTGATGTTGGTCAAGAACATTTAAACCAAATTGGAAACTATGATGCGCTTCTAGTACGCAGCCAAACACAAGTTACAGCTGCGCTCTTAGAAAAAGCAGTTAAACTAAAACTTGTGGGTCGAGCAGGCATTGGGCTCGATAATATTGACCAAGAAGCAGCTGCCAAAAAAAAGATCCAAGTTGTGAATACTCCTCAGGGCAATTTAGTCACAACAGCAGAACATACAATCGCGCTCTTAATGTCTCTTGCTAGACATATACCTCAGGCTAATGCCAGTCTTAAACAAGGCAAATGGGAAAAATCTAAATTCTTAGGCACAGAACTTCGAGATAAAACTCTGGGTGTCGTTGGCTTTGGTAACATCGGAAAGATTGTCGCAGAACTCGCTTCTGGGCTCAAAATGCGTGTAATCGCCTATGATCCTGTGGTGCAAAACGAACTGACGGTCACGCTTGATGAGCTCTATAAACACTCAGATTTCATTACTATTCATGTCCCACTCATGCCACAAACGAGATATTTGATTTCAAACGATGCGTTTCAAAAAATGAAACCAGGCGTCAGATTAATTCAAGCTTCTAGAGGCGGAATCGTTGATGAGGCTGCTCTGGTTGAAGCCCTAAACTCAGGACAAGTAGCAGGTGCTGCTTTAGACGTTTTCGAACAAGAGCCCCCTCCGGAAAATCACCCCTTAATCACCCACCCTAAAGTAATTGTTACCCCTCACCTAGCAGCCTCTACTCAAGAAGCCCAAGACAGAGTGGGATTCCAACTAGCTGAAAAAACAAAATTGTTCTTCTCCGTCAAATGACCGATTCGCAAACAGAATTTCTATGCCTAAACTGTCTATCCGAGAGGGAATGAACATCATGCTTCAATCAGTTTTCTTGCTCTGTCTCGGTCTTTCATTTTCGGCAACTGCCTACAACTATAACTATTCAACACACGTCAATTTAGACGGAAAGGACATCTTAGTTTATTTTAACGATGGCGATACGTTTCAATTTCAAACAAACAACCAGAAATCTTCTGCACGACTACAAGGTTTCAATGCTTTAGAATCTTACGGACCCGTTCATCAATGGGGAACCTGGACCCGTGAAGAACTTTATGAAAATGCCAAAGCTGCAACAGAAAATGCTCGCGCTGGAAGTTGGCACTGTCACACAGCCGGACCTCGTGACACCTATGGTCGCTCGATCATCGATTGCCCGGATTTAGCTCAAGACCAAATTCGCAAAGGCCTTGCTCATGCCATGTTTGTCGATAAAGCAGATTACAACCAAAAACTGATCGACCTCCAAGC
>JBAXMC010000244.1:0-1818 GCA_037134495.1 Myxococcaceae bacterium | reverse complement strand
TTCATTTCCAAACAAATTTGGCGTTATGGCCAAGTAATACACCTGTTCACCTTCCAACTTGTGAGCTGGAAACAGGTAGGGTTTATAATTCGCGCCTCGGGGAGTTACAAAATTATGAGGCGCAGGACAACAAATTATTTTCTTATTATTTCTGAGGTCAATTTTCACTTGAGAGTCTTTTATCCAGTCCTTCATCAAATCTAGGCCTGAATCTGCTTTCGCTTGAGTCTGGACAAACAAACAAGACTGTTTTCCATACTTATCCACCATGAGAAAACTGCCCATGGCTTCAATATTGATGAATTTGGGATCTAAAAGGGCGCTGTCTTCAGCACACTGAGTGATTGTAAACAACAGGCCCTCGGTGAGTTTTGAGAAACTTTGAAGCTGGGCTCTTTGAGTGGCAGCCAGCAACTTTTCAACCATTTTTGGATCTTGTTTACGAACATATTGGTGAATCCAACCATTGTTCAGCGCTTCGATCCCCACTTGTTCATCCGCCACGCCAGTTAATAGAATTTTTTGAACCAGTGGGTTTTTGATCTTTTGGCACCAATCTAAGCCATTTTGATAGCCCATCTGATAATCGACAATCACACAAGTCGTCACTTGAGAACGATGGCGATCTTGCATCTTATGGCGAAGATTTTGGACCCACAGGGCCACCATGAGTGTGTGAATTAAATGCCTGCGTGATTGCTTTGAATTCCGTCAATATCTTGCTGGCCAACGCTACGAAATCATCCGACTTCTGCTCAGTCAAAAGCGCTATGGGTTTTGATAAATCATGGTTATTGAAAATCAGTTGTACTATATCGCCAGCTTTAATCGGGAACGTCAGGACTGAGAATATGACAGGCACATCGAACAAAACAGGCAGATTATCAACTTTGATATCGGCCTTGCCAGCATCATAGCGCTCAATCTGACCGGGCAGAGCTGTGTATACAGACGCCAATCTGGCATCGAATGCTTGTCTTAAAACTTCAGGTAAAGATGGCGTAATCAAATCTTATTGGCCTCGATATCATGCCTTCGCTAAAGCTACGGCAGACAAGTCGACAGTCCAATCAGAACCTGCCGTGTCACCTCTAAAATTAACACGCTGAATAACGAAATGAGGCTCTTTTATTTCTCGCGTTTCTAATTTTATTTTACGCCCAGGAAAAAGTTCATGATTAAGCAACGCCTGTGCTCGCAAGACACCCTGATTACTCAGCTGAGGCGAACCCAACAAACCTGTATCAGCTGATAACAACACAGCTGTTTGCTCTAGCGCTTGTTTGCTCACCAAAATCTGCAGAGCATTATCTTGAATCGAGGCTTCAAGTCCCAAAGGTTTAAGAGCTTTGTGAAGCTGTTGCATCGAGTTGCCTGAGACAGCCATACTGTTGTCCAGATTCTTTAGACCCCCACCTACGCTAAAGCTTCGGTCGGCAAGCAGTCGCTCAAGTTTTTGAACCGCATCACCTGTGCTGATTCCTAAAGTTTTGGCTAAGCTCTTAAGCACATCCAGCATTGGCGTTCCGGCTTTAAACGATTGCTGAATCTGAGCGCTTCTAAGCGCTACTAAACCATCGCCACTTCGAATGGTTGTGACCCAGTCCGGGCCTTCGCGTTGCGAGAAAGCTTCTGTCAGGTCGCCCTTAAATAACAAGCCCACTGAGTTTTCATACCCAGCTTTGAGTAGCACTGGAATATGCTGCTGGTCTTGCAGAGTCTTGCGATTGGCATCGTTCAGATTATAGATTTTGATTTCAGCGGTGTTTGGTTCTTGAGTCAGCGTCTTTTCGACAAAGAAGCTGATATCCAATCCGT
>JBAXMC010000243.1:0-1855 GCA_037134495.1 Myxococcaceae bacterium | reverse complement strand
CCTATTTTTAGAAAAAACTGAGAAAAAGCAGCCTCAGAAGCAAAAGCAAATCAAAAAAATGAGGAATTGGGTTTCAAAAAAGTGGCTAATTGGGAGGCTGGGGTACTTTCAAAAATTCAAAAAACAGGCTTTATAGTTCCTATCCACTTATGGTGCTGAAACACGTATGATTGAGGGCGATTTTGATACAGCCATGGCTAAAGTCTTAGAGGCTTCTGCCCAAGAAGGACTTTATTTGGTGAACTCGATCAATCCGTTTAGATTGGAAGGCCAAAAGACGATCATGTGGGAGTTGTTTGAACAACGAAATTGGGAGGTTCCAGATTGGATTGTGGTTCCTGGATGTAATTTAGGGAATGCGAGTGCTTTTGGTAAAGCCATCTCAGAAGCCTATGAAGCCGGTTGGATTACAAAAAAACCCTTATCGCCGTAATACAAGCCCAGAAATCAAATCCATTTTATGAGATTTTTTTATCTGGATTTGAAAAATATCTCCAAATGACGCCGGAAACACGAGCCAGTGCGATTAATATTGGTAACCCGGTAAACTTTGAGAAAGCGAAGCGTGGGATTGTTGATTTGAACGGTCGTGTTGAGCAAGTGACAGATGCCGAAATCAGAGAGGCTAAAATTAAGATAGACCACAGTGGTATTGGGTCTGAGCCAGCGAGTGCAGCTACTTTGGCCGGTCTTAAAAAACTGGTCGTACAAAAATTTATTCGGCCTGATGAGAACGTTGTTTGTATTTTGACAGGTAATATTTTGAAAGATCCTGCAATGTAGATTCAGGAGCTCTGGCACTTGTTGCGTTTCGCCGTTTCTTAGTTGTGCTGGCTATGCTAAAGTTTAAATATGCTTCGTTTGTTGGAACATGAACAGAAAGTGATCAAAGAAAGTGTATTAAGCCTGGATCCGTTGGCTGAAGTATATGTTTTTGGTTCACGAGCAAATCCTGATAAGCGGGGAGGAGATATCGATTTACTGATTCTTTCTCAATCTCTGCAGGAAACAGACAAAAGGAAGATTCGGTGGGCTATATGCGATCAGATTGGTGAACAGAAGATCGATTTGGTGATTGCAAAAGATCAAACTTCGCCGTTTGTTCGAATTGCTCTTTCTGAAGGGGTGAAATTATGAATCGTCAAAGCGACTATTTGGAAAATCTCTTAGAACTTAACGAGGATTTGCAAGCAGCTAAAAACTGGCTATTGCGGTCTTATGGATTGTGTCAACCGATTGGGGTGCGACAAGACTATGAACCTCAGCATTACGATGCGTTTGAAAATTTAGCCAGTCGTTTTGCGAGAGCTTCAGATTTGCTGTTTCAGAAAATTTTTCGAGGAATTGATGTGTTGGAATTGGTAGAAGGTGGAAGTTTGCTAGATGCCATTCATCGAGCTCAAAAGCGAGGCCTTATTGATTCAGTAGAACAGATTAGGGTGATTAGAGAAATTCGCAATCAAGTAGTTCACGAATACCAATCTAAGAATTTGCCACTGTTTTTTCAGGAGTTATTAGACCAAACACCTGTTCTTTTAGATTTAATTGACAAGGCTTCTGCATATGTTCAAAAAACTAATAAATTTTAAAATAACTCTCTTGCCAGTTTAAATTAAAAAAGGCATAGAGAAATGACCCTGTGGAGAGGTGGCCACCCTGCGCTAAAGCTTCGGGTGGCAACCGAAGGGTTGCCGCACGAGCTTATAGCGGTGGATAGGAAACATAAACGGCCTTTTTTGACTTTTGGAAAGTACCCCGCCCTCCCAAACAGCACTTTTTTGAAACCCAATTCCTCATTTTCTGGATTTGCTTTTGCTTCTGAGGCTGCTTTTTCTCAGTTTTTTCTAAAAATAGA
>JBAXMC010000242.1:0-1878 GCA_037134495.1 Myxococcaceae bacterium | reverse complement strand
TTTAAGCACTTGCTCCTGCAGACACTTCAGGTTTTACTTTCTTGGCTTCATCTTTGAGCGAGGCATCTAATTTAGCTGCAACTTGTTTGAGCTCGAAGCATTCCAAAGTATCTCCAACTTCAAGAGCATCAAAACCTTCTAAATTGAGACCAAATTCATAGCCTGAGGTAACTTCTTTAACATCATCTTTGAAGCGTTTAAGACTTGCAACTTTACCTTGGTGAACCACCTGGTTTCCGCGTTTAACTCGGATTTGAGATGAACGCAAAACTTTGCCGTCAAGCACATAACAACCTGCTATGTTGCCCAATTTATTGACAGAGAAGATCGCTCTGACTTCAGCCTTACCAACATAATTTTCTTCGTATACAGGAGCGAGTAGACCAGCCATTGCCAACTTGATCTCATCAATCATGTTGTAAATAATGCTGTAAGCACGAACATCTACTTTTTCTTGAGTAGCCAGCGTATGTGCTTTCGCATCAGGTTTCGTATTGAAACCTATAATAATTGCTTTCGAAGCTAATGCGAGATTAACATCGTTCTCTGTAATTGTTCCAACGCCAGAGTGGACGATTTCAACGGTGACTAACTTAGTAGAAAGGCCTTTGAGTGAAGCGACTAAAGCTTCAACAGATCCATAAGCATCGGCTTTGACAATTAAACGCAGCGTTTGGCCTTTGTCTGTTGGAGAACTTTGTAGGAAACTTTCCAAAGTGACTCTAGAAGATTTCATGAGTTCCTGCTCACGAACTTGTACGGCACGATGGTCGGCAATTGTTTTAGCTGCTTTATCATCTTGAACAGCATTAAATTTATCGCCTGCAATAGGTACGCCAGAGAGCCCTAGAACTTGTACGGCCATCGATGGTGTCGAAATTTCGACTTTGTTACCGCTCGAGTCGTACATAGCACGAACGCGGCCAGAATGCTCGCCTGCTACGATATAATCGCCTTGTTTGAGCGTTCCAGCTTGCGTCAAAACAGTGGCAACAGGGCCACGGCCTTTATCAAGTTTCGCTTCAATGACTGAACCGACAGCGGCTTTATCATAGTTCGCTTTGAGTTCCATGATTTCAGCTTGGTTAATTAAGCCTTCTAGGAGTTCAGATAAACCTGTTTTTTTGAGAGCTGAAACTCTAAATACTTGTGTCTCTCCGCCCCATTCTTCTGCCACGATTCCGTGTTCAGAGAGTTGTTGGAGAATGCGCTCTGGCTTGGCATTGGCAGAGTCCATTTTATTAATGGCAACAACCAAGGGGACTTTCGCATCTCTGGCATGATCAATCGCTTCAATGGTTTGAGGCATGATACCATCGTCGGCAGCAACCATCAGAATAACGATATCCGTGACTTGAGCGCCACGAGCACGCATGGCCGTAAACGCTTCATGGCCAGGTGTATCTAAGAAAGTAATCGGGCCACGTTCTGTGACAACAGAGTAAGCTCCAATATGCTGCGTAATGCCGCCAGCTTCTCCAGATGCCACTTCAGTTTGTCTCAAGGCATCTAGAATACTGGTCTTGCCGTGGTCAACGTGACCCATGACGGTGACAACTGGAGGACGTGGTTTGAGGCTAGATTCTGCATCGGCAACTTCTTTGAGTAAGTCATTTTCAGCAAATCCAATATTTTTGACTTCGTAATCAAACTCACTGGCAATAATCGAGACGGTATCAGGGTCGATAGGCTGATTTACAGTTACCATCATGCCCATGCTCATGAGCTTGCTGACCACTTGGCCGGCTTTCATGGACATGCGGTGTGCCAATTCGTTTACTGTAATCGGACCAGAGAGTTCTACAACGCGCTTATGAGCAGCAGCTTGAGTGATCGCTGTACTTTTACCTGATTTTCTAAGATTTTTCTTCTTTTTAC
>JBAXMC010000241.1:0-1891 GCA_037134495.1 Myxococcaceae bacterium | reverse complement strand
GTACCACCGGTTGCCCGAGCGCATTAAAGCGCATGCGATGCTGTGTTTTATTGCGCTGATCATCTACCGCGTCATGAGGCAGAGGCTCAAAATGGCCAAAAGCGCATTGAGCCCGGAAAAAGCATTGGCTCAATTGAGAAGAATTCAACACCATCGTGTTCGCATTAACAATGAAGCGCCAGTGAGCGGAATCTCCACCGTTCAAGAAACACAAGCCCAAGTGTACGAGGCCCTGAACCTAAAAAAACCTACCCAAAACGCCCAAATGTGCCTTCTGTAGTGGAAGTTTTATAGGTCGCCCCTATAAAAATCAAGCACTTAGCTCTCTTGATGTCGAACTCGGGTGGGATATCTTGACGGGCGTGCTCTCCGCCACTGCCGTCCTCGTAGATCATTGTTGCCCTGTTGCTGTTGACTGTCATGCGTACTTGAACAAACCAGTCCTCGGTTCCAATCTCGCTTAAGTGACTGGCAATCGCATCCATCAGCCAAAAACACTCCGCTTTCTCTGCCAAATACTTGGTGCCATCGGTAAGCAGATGCCTGCGACTGATACTATAGTACTTCTCAGTGCCAGTGAAATAACTGAGTTGCGTCGGGTCAAATTTTTTCATTGCTGCATCCTTCTTTGATTGAATGACTACAGTTTTGTTTCAGACACTCAAAAGGGCAACCGACATTTGGTAACCCGATAACTTGGATGGGTACCGATTAAAAATCACCATGGTCTTTATATAAGTACTTCACCGTAATTTTTCGCAACACAATTTATAAGATCTGTAGGACCCATTTGAGCTGCACCGATCGTGGCTAAAAATCCACAGAACTCAGCTTCTTAGCGGGTTCAAAACCAGTGACAAATAAACCCTATCAAGCTAAAATAGATTTAAAATTATATGGGACTTGCCATGCCAAATCCAGATCTAAATCAGTCTGAGCGCCAGAAAAACGTTGCCAATATGTTGGCTACGCTACGAATTGAAAAGCTCAGCCCTAGCGAAAGTCTCAAGCCCTCGCTGCAGGCTTATGTAGATGGGCAAAAAACGACTACGGATTTGCTAAACGAAGTCAAGGCCAAATATGTCGCGCTACGACGCGGATGATGTCTATTGCATCCCAGGCACTGCAGTTCTCAAGAACAAAGCTGGGATAACTGATCAAGACCAGCTTGATGAGTATGAAGGTGACTTTACAGCCATTCGTCTTCTCGAACTTACTCAAAACCCAGTCGAAGCTTCTTTCGATTTAGCGCATCTTTGCAAAATTCATCAGTACCTATTCCAAGATGTATACGAGTGGGCTGGCGAAGTTCGGACCGTGGACATCATCAGGGGCGATAGCCGCTTTTGTAACGTTCGTCATATCCAGACATACTCCAGTACAGTATTTAGCGCCCTCGCCACTGAGAAATATTTGGTCAACTTAGAACCAAAAGTTTTTGCTAACCGATTAGCCCACTACTTGTCAGAGATCAATGCGATTCACCCCTTTCGTGAAGGTAATGGTCGAGTACAACGACTCTTCATTTCGCAATTAGCAGAGCACGCAAGCTTCTCCCTAGATTACTCAGCATTAGATCAAGCTGAGATTTATCCCGTAATGCAGGAATCATTTCTTGGAAACGTGAAGCCATTAGCAGACTTGATTTTAAAAATCATCGACTGAGCCAATAACAAATCGGATAGTTCACGTTTTCCTAAATCTTGGCATAACAATGTCACTGAAATAATTTTGGAGCCGAGGTGTCAACTCAAACAGTTATTCGAAGGCCTTCTGTTCAATCGCTGTATATCGAGATGAGCATCGATGGTACCAAGCTTTCGTCTGGCACTGCGTTTGTTGTTGATACAGCAAAGGGACCGCACCTAATCACTAACCGCCACAACGTGAC
>JBAXMC010000240.1:0-1903 GCA_037134495.1 Myxococcaceae bacterium | reverse complement strand
TCTAGCTTCCGCGCCTCTTTTCTAGCTAAAGCTTTTTGACGTTCTCTTGTTGCCATAATTAAACCTTCTTGACCTTCTTGTCCGTAGGATGGGTAACAAAGTGGCGCGTAGGCGCGAACTCTCCCAACTTATGGCCAACCATATTGTCCGTAATAAATACAGGGATAAACTTTTTGCCATTATGCACAGCCAAAGTCTTGCCAATAAACTCAGGTGTTACAGTTGAGCGTCTTGACCAAGTCTTAATGACTTGACGAGCGCTTGTTGTAACATCACCAGCTACTTTCTTCCACAAATGGGCGTCCACAAAGGGACCTTTTTTTAAAGAGCGTGCCATTTCTATTTCCTACGCTTCACAATCATGTTGTTAGTACGTTTATTCTTACGTGTACGGTGACCCTTGGTTGGCTGACCCCATGGTGAGACAGGATGTCTACCACCGGAAGTACGGCCTTCACCACCACCATGTGGATGGTCAACAGGGTTCATCGTGACACCACGGTTGTGAGGTCTGCATCCGAGCCAGCGTCTACGGCCAGCTTTACCCAATCGAATGAGTTCATGCTCAACGTTACCCACTTGTCCAATGGTCGCAACGCACTCTACCAAAACTAGTCTGTTCTCGCCCGAAGGGAGTCTGACGTTGGCATAGAGTCCTTCACGAGCCATCAACTGAGCAACACCACCTGCAGAACGCACCATTTGCGCGCCCTTGCCAGGTCTAAGCTCGATGGCATGGATTTCGGTACCGATCGGAATGTTTTTGAGAGGCAAGCAATTGCCAGGCTTAATGTCAGCTGTTGGGCTGGCTTCAATTTTATCTCCAACAGCAATACCTACAGGAGCCAAGATATAAGTCTTTACACCGTCTGCGTATTGCAAGAGAGCGAGGCGAGCGCTGCGGTTTGGATCGTATTCGATCGCTGCTACAACGGCTGGAACACCAATCTTGCTTCGGTTAAATTCAACATCTCTAAGCTTACGTTTGTGAGCTCCACCGCGGAATCGAACAGTGATCCGTCCTGTGGCGCCATGGCCTGAGATGCCGTGTTTACCATGGGTCAAGCGCTTTTCAGGCTTTTTACCCTTGGTGATTTCTGAAAAATCTGGACCTGTCGTTAACCGACGAGCAGGGCTCGTTGGCTTAAAATATTTTATACCCACTTTATGTCCTTCTAGCCCTAGCAGCAGAATCTCTTGGAGGCAGATCCGCTTTATCGGCTAAGAAATTAATTACGCTGCAGCCTGATCTTCAGGGATCGCTGGTTGCTGCCAAACTCCGAATACGTCTAAATCAGAATCAGCCGAAAGCGTCAATACAGCTTTCTTCCAATTCGAACATTTTCCAAAACTTTTACCCATGCGTTTAGTCTTACCGCGATAAACAGAAGTATTTACAGCAAGCACTTTCACTCCGAAAAGAGTTTGAGCGGCTGATTTAATCTGCTTTTTATTTGAACCTGGCAGAACTTCAAGGGTGACTTGATGTCCAGCAGTTTTCAACAAGTTAGACTTTTCACTTAGAATAGGTCTTCTTAAAATATCATACTGAGTGATCATTGCATTCTCTCCTGCAAAGCCAAAACAGCTTTTTCAGTCATCATCAAAACTGGGTAGTGCAAGATGTCATAAACATTTAGACCCGCTTCATCGATAAACTTAGCGTTAGGCAAATTAGTCATGCTGCGTTTCAGCAAGCTATTCTCACAATCAACCACCAAAGATTTTTCGGCTGACAGAGTTTTCAAAACCAGCGCAGTTGCTTTGGTTTTGGCTTCTGACATGTCAAAATCTTTCAAGATTTTCAGTGAGTTTTCTTTGACGCGAGCACTCAAAGCAACGGCCAAAGCGGCTCTACGCTTTGCTTTTGGCATAGCATAAGAATAGTCTCTGGGTTTAGGAG
>JBAXMC010000239.1:0-1904 GCA_037134495.1 Myxococcaceae bacterium | reverse complement strand
TAGGTTTCCTTTTTTGTTTATGACATAAACAGGGCGGTTCTTGCTTTCCTCATAAATGCGCCCTACATATTCACCTAAAATCCATATCAGAACATACTGCAATCCAGTCGCCATAAAAATAGCCACTGTTAACCATTTTATAAGTTCATAATGAGCATCTTTAAATATCGTGTCATAGAGCATATAGTTTAGGAAAAGAAAGCCCATCATGTTAAATAAAATACCTAACCAAAAGGCTACCTTCATAGGGGCAAGCGAAAAATTCATAATACCATCCATGGCCAATTTCAGGGATTTTTCCCATGAGTATCCAGCTACTCCATGTAATCTTTCAGGACGGTCAAAATCCACAAAAGTATGACTAAAACCCAGCCATGAAACCATGCCTCGCAAATAACGCGATGATTCTGTCATGGTGCGAAGTTCCTTCAACACCACTTTGTCAATAAGCCTAAAATCAGCCACGTTCCGAGGGATTTGGGTTTCTGAGAAACGATAAAGGATTTGATAATACCCAATAGCCGTATATTTTTTCAGAAAAGCATCTTTTCGGTTTTTGCGACGTGCATAAACAATTTCATAGCCTTTTCGCCATTCTTCAATCATTCGCCTAATGATTTCAGGGGGATCTTGCAGATCGCAATCCATAGAAATAACGGCATCTCCCGTGGCTTGGTCAAGCCCTGCGGTAAGAGCTGCTTGATGCCCAAAATTACGGCTCAAATCAATCCATTTTACGCGTTTATCAATTTTTGCAAATTCTTGCAAAACGTCCAGTGACCTGTCTTTGCTACCGTCATTAACAAAAATAATTTCCCAATTATCTCCGATTTCTTTCATTTCTTCCGTGATTTTTTGGTAAAGAACGGGGATATTTTGTTCCTCATTATAAACAGGAATAACAAAAGAGAAATTTTCCATTATTTTATATTTTAGGTTTTACAGGTTATTGTGGTTTATGGTTTGTAATAAGTCGTGCGCTAATACTGTTATTTTCATTATTCATCACTTATTGCACGATAGCGGGCATCCGCTTTTCGAATCGCTCAAGAAGCCAGTAATTCCAGAGAAAAGCCCTTTCATCGGCTCGGCCTTCGAGATGCGCACGGATTTTTTCTTGCACAAACTTTTGTTGCAGACCCAAAACCTCTCGCGAGGAATCGAAGGTGAAGGCGCTTTCGCGGAACCATTTGCCGATGGGAACCGCAAAGCCCTTTTTAGGCCTATACAGAATTTCGCGGGGAAGGACTGGCTCCAGGGCTTTCTTCAACAGATATTTCGTGTGACCATGACGGTACTTGAAATCGTTGGGAATGCGCCGGACAAAGTCCACCAGATCAATATCCAGAAACGGGCAGCGCACTTCCAACGAGTGCATCATGCTGGCCCGGTCGACCTTCACCAGGATATCATCCTGCAGGTATAGTTCGATATAGAACTGCATGGTGCGATCGATCAAATTCGTCTGAGTACAGTTGTCCCAGGCTTCTATCGCTTCAGAATACAAATCCTCCAGATCGACGGGTTCACCGAACAATCGTTCCAACTGAGCCGGATCAAGTGTTGCCATCCAGATTGGTGACCAGTATTCGGGCGAATAACTTAATCCGCGCAGGGTGCGCTTGACTTTAAAATCAAGGCTCATGTTGCTGTAGGAAACCGGCAAGCGCCCGGCCATCGCACGTATGGCCGCATGTAGCGGCCGGGGGACGATCTTGTGATAAAGCTCCGCCCATTTGAGCGCCCGAAAAGGATCATAGCCTGCAAACAACTCGTCGGCCCCGTCACCCCCAAGGGCCACGGTGACGTGCTTGCGTGCGTGACCGGCCAACAGATAAGTCGGCAGCAGGGAACTATCCCCCATGGGTTCGTCCAGCGCGTCGCTGATCCTGGGCAAGAGTTTC
>JBAXMC010000238.1:0-1972 GCA_037134495.1 Myxococcaceae bacterium | reverse complement strand
TTGCAGAAGTTGCCGATGAGCGTCGTTATGTAAAGCCTAAAATGGTCGATAAAAGCTTAAACCAGTTAGATGTTCTGGATGGCCGGCATCCTATTTTAGAAGCATTGAACGAGAAGCGCGGAAAATCTTTTGTCCCGAATTCTCTGATACTCAATACACACGATCGACAGCTTTTGCTGATTACAGGGCCTAACATGGCGGGTAAGAGCACCATCATGCGCCAAGCTGCTTTGATTCAGCTCATGGCTCAGGCAGGATCTTTTGTGCCAGCACAATCGGCGACCTTGAGCATATGTGATCGCATTTTTACTCGAGTAGGCGCTTCTGATGACAGCCGTCATGGGCGTTCGACCTTTATGGTTGAGATGAGTGAGACGGCGCATATTCTGAACCATGCAACGCCGCATTCGCTGGTTCTTTTAGACGAAATCGGCCGTGGAACGAGTACATTTGACGGTTTGTCTATTGCATGGTCGGTAGCAGAATATTTGCACAACCAAATTAGGGCGCGCACTTTATTTGCCACGCACTACCATGAGCTCACCAAGCTCACAGAGACACTGGCGCACATGCATAATGTCCAAGTGGCGGTGCAAGAAAATGGGGGTGAGATTAATTTTTTATATACGCTTCTGCCGGGTGCCGCTGAACGCAGTTATGGCATCCAAGTAGCCAAATTGGCAGGCTTGCCGAGACAAGTATTAGATCGTGCCAACGAAGTTTTGGCTTGACTTGAAAGCGAGAAACCAACGCCCAAAGTGAGCAAGATTCCTAAAGAACAGCTGGGTTTGTTTGTAGATCCTGTGAGAGCTGCGCTCAAAAATCTTGATTTGAATCAGACAACACCGATGCAGGCGCTGTCTTTGTTATCTGAGCTCAAAGCGCAGGTTTAAAGACAGAAATTGATTTATCGAGCATGCGCATGAGTTCCAAGGGTAGGACTTGTTTTTAACATTTTTCTGGCTGATAAAGTTCAACTGGGGCCAACACTGATTGAAGTTTTTTATCAACAGTCCAAATGGTATAGTTGTTTTGCCTCGCAACTACGACGATTGCCAAGTCGGTTAACCCAACTCCTTTGGCATAGCACTTACCCTGAAACGAAAGCAGCCCTGCATCGAGCCAGATTTCATCTTCAATAATTGCCTTAGGAAGCCGCCGCCAATACTGCAGAATCAGTTGGACCTCGCGTTCCGTACGAGCACCTTGAAGGAGTTCTGCGAACACACATCCAATTGCCACAACTTCATGTTTATTAATAAGATGAGTTAAGCCTTCTAAATAGAGTGGAGTTCCTCTGAAAAACTCGATCCATATACAAGTATCAACCAGAATCATTGAAAATTCCGATTAAGCTCTCGAACCTTTTTGGCGGTAAAGCCTTCTTGAAATTGAAGAGGCGATTTTCGAACTTCCTCGTTTAGCTCTTGAAGAGTCCATGCATCCATGTTCGGGCCCTCTATTCGCTTGGCCTGTGCAGGATGTTCAGCCAACCAATCCCGGAATACGATAATGATTGCTTCCTCATCATTCTTAGCATGGGTTCGCATTTTTGCTTCCGCAACCAACTCCTCTACGCTGGACTGAACAGTCATTCTCATAATCCTAGTTTTACAGTATTAGCGTGCAGACTGCAATCAAAACCTCAATTCACACCCACCCACTTGACTCACCCAATTTTATAACTTATTAATATATTAACTTCTTGTCTTATTTGTATATTAATCGGATCATAAAATGTTGAAATTAATTTTCTTGCTTGTTCTAAGTACGGGAGCATGGGCTGAACGTTTGATCTTAAGTGGCTTTGCCGACCTCAAATCAAACTTATTATTCAGCCAGTTAGAGCAGTATAAAGGCACATCTCAAACTCAAGCAGAAGCTGTTGCTACGGCCAATGCAGCGAACTGTGTTTTGCCTGCATATGCACTTGACGCCACCTTACGGTTGATAGCAGATATCAAGAGTGAAT
>JBAXMC010000237.1:0-1976 GCA_037134495.1 Myxococcaceae bacterium | reverse complement strand
TAAGTTATACCAAGCGAGTCGGCTTGTGCTGTAGAAGAAGAGTTAGAGATGGTTTGATGTGTCTATCACTGCCACGGGTGAAGTTGCTCGATGGCAAATCAGAATTCCCCATCGGCAACGTTCGACATGAGCATGTACTTGATATTTATAATAAACCAGAATTCAGGCGATTGCGGACGGAATTAAATACCCGTCTTGAAGTAGTTCCGTGCTGCAACTGCGGATTTTTGTGAGGTAATTCAACCCCATCAGTACCACACCCCAGCACACCTACCCAATCGTTGTGTATCTTGCGTAATTGTGTTTTTAGCACAACTCATCAAGGGTGGCAGGTGTCTAAAAAAGTTGAAAATCTGGTTGCAGACCCCCAAAAAATCTCTTTTAATTAAGAAGCCTGTTTATGTTAGTATGGTGACCATTTTAAAAACAATTCTACGAATTGAACGGTTATCGTAGAAATGATTGCTTTGCGAGATACCACAAATTAGTGGCGGTGCGATAAGATGCGTAAGATACTGCTATCAATAATGATTTTTGCCGTTGGAGTCATCGTTGGCATTGCAGCTAGAGATATACTGCTGAAGGCAAACAAGAAGAGAGACAGGACTGGTTATTCTGAACGGCGTGAAGGGCAAAACAGTTACATAAACCCGCTTTTGGCATGCGATGTTGCTGACGACGTGATCAATAATCCTGAGCTGATTCCATTTAAATATAAAATTGAACAGTTTCTGAATAACAGATTGGACAAAAGTTGGGCAACAAAGGTTGGGGTTTATTATCGTGAGCTAAATGACGGTTATTGGTTCAGTATCGGTGATTCTGAAAAATTCATTCCGGCAAGTATGCGGAAAGTACCACTAATGATTGCACTTTTGAAACAGGCCGATAGTGAACCTGGTCTGCTGGATCGTTTGGTGCAGTTTGACTTGTCGAACGATTATAATAAAAACCAAAATTTCAAGCCATCTCAGACACTGGTGTTCGGTAACAGCTACACGATTAAAGAGCTGATCTACAGGATGATTGTGTATTCTGACAACAATGCCTTTACGTTCTTAACTAAAGTTGTCAGTCCTGCGCAGTTGGACAAGGTTTATTCCAATCTGAGGTTGATGAATCCCAGAGCGCTGAAGGATGATGAATTTCTGTCTGTACAAACTTATGGATCGTTTTTCAGAATACTCTTTAATTCTTCGTATTTAAGCCGTAACACGTCTAATTGGGCATTAGACCTTCTTTCAAAATCCGAGTTCAAAACAGGTCTTGTTGCCGGAGTTCCACAATCAGTGAGGGTCTCTCATAAATTCGGCGAGAAGTCCGATGCAAGTGAAGGCACAGTTCAGTTGCACGATTGCGGTATTGTCTATTATCCACGTAATCCATATTTGCTGTGCGTTATGTCTAAAGGTCCAAATTTTCAGCTGCTTGATGACGTTATTGCTGAGATTTCTAGAATAACTTTTGAGGAAGTAGATCAACAGCAGAGAAAACGTTAGCACTTTTTACCTGCGGTCTCTTTTCTCCACAGAAAAATTCATCTCCGAATAAAACAGGGCGGCGACATCTTTGATGACTTCGGCCTGTCTGACATAATCGTTACCTTGAGTCATCACCCCCAAAATGTACGCTCCTTTGGGGTGATATATTATTCCAAACTCATGCAACTGCTTACCATCACTACGTTCACCACGTTCACCACGTTCACCACGTTCAAATTCGCCGAATTTTGACGCAATCACTGTCCCTTTTGGCACCCCTGCTGCAAAACCTTGTGGGAAGTCCTCTTGAGCTAAAAGCTCCAATGCCTTTTCTGACATCTTGCGGTTAAGATAGGTTGCATTATACAAAATGCGGAAAAATCCTGAATAGCCAGTAACCGAGATTGTATTGTTTTCTTCTTTCGGAACATTGTTAACATCCATATTGTCTAGGACGTCATTTATATCTTCGGCCTTTAAATTGAAATACAGGAG
>JBAXMC010000236.1:0-1982 GCA_037134495.1 Myxococcaceae bacterium | reverse complement strand
GAAGCTTTGACGCTTGCTCCGATGCGATGTTCACAATTCTTGTCCGCCAGTGAAGGCAATTGGGTGACTAGGCCTGTCAGCCGAGGCATGCAAAAGTTATCGCAAGTTTATAAGCGAGCTCTCTCAGGATGTTTGAATTGGCGCTGGAGTGTTTTAGCTGTTTCTCTGCTTATATTTTTAGGTTCTCTCACAACAATCTCTTCGCTTCGTAAAGAGTTTCTACCAGCACAGGATCAGAGTCGATTTTTGGTGAATTTATACACAAAGATGGGTTCGTCGATTGATTTTACAGACGGTGTTTTTAGAAAAGCTGAAGATTTTTTTAAAACACGACCTGAAATTGATAAATATTACGTAGCGGTTGGAGGGTTTGGGGGAGGGCTCGTTAACCAGGGTATTTCCTTTGTGACATTGAAAGACCCAGCGGATAGGCCTGTGGTGGCTCCGTTTAAAAAGCGGCCGACGCAGCAAGAGTTTATGTCGTATGTTCGAGAGGAACTCAAAAAACTTAGCGGTGTTGAGCGTGTGTCTATTTTAGATCTCTCACTCACAGGTTTTAGTGCTCAACGTGGCTACCCAGTTGAATTTCAACTTCAAGGAGTAAGCTGGGATAAATTAGTAGATCTGTCGATTCAGATGAGAAAAAAGCTGACAGATTCAGGTTACATGTCTGACGTAGATACGGACTACCGGCCGAATATGCCAGAAATCGAGATTCTTCCCAATCGTGATACGGCTGCAGAACTCGGCGTCTCTATGGCAACGATTGCAAATGCGGTTTCGACCATGGTGGGGGGGATTAAGATGCTTCCCAATAAGTACACCGACTCAACAGGTCATCGTGATGATATTCAAATCAAACTCAAACCTGAAGAGAATAAGAGTGCTCTTGATATTGATAAAATTTATGTTCGTAATATTCATGGAGAAGTTTTGCCTTTGTCACGAGTGGTGGACATTAAGCAGTCTTCAACGTTGTTAACGATTACGAGATATAATCGAGAGCGCGGTATTGGGATTTTTGGCAATATTGCTACTGGAAAATCTCAGTCTGATGTGATCGCTTATGTTCAAACATTGGGCAAAGAAATGCTGCCTGAGGGCTATCACTTAACTTTATCGGGGAGCTCGCAGGCGTTTAAAGAGTCGTTCCAGAGTTTGATGTTTGCATTACTGCTCGGAATTTTCGTGGCTTACATGGTTCTGGCGAGCCAGTTTAATAGCTTTTTGCATCCTTTGGTGATTTTATTAGCGTTGCCATTTAGTATCACAGGTGCTTTATGGGCTATGCGATTGACGGATACGTCAGTTAATATTTACAGTTTGATTGGGCTTTTGTTGCTGATGGGGATTGTGAAGAAAAATTCAATCTTATTGGTCGAGTTCACCAATCACCAACGTGCAGAAGGCCTGAGTGTGCAGGATGCTTTACTTGCGGCTTGCCCGGTTAGATTAAGGCCAATCCTTATGACCTCTATTGCAACGATTACGGGCGCATTGCCGGCAGCTTTTGCTTTGGGTGCAGGTGCTGAGACGATCAGGCCGATGGCGATTGCTGTGATTGGTGGTGTGTTTGTATCTACTTTTTTAACGCTATTTGTTGTTCCGTGTGCTTATAGCCTAATCGCTCGGTTCGAAAATAGAACGCATCAACAAGAACTTACGGAGGCTTTGAAGGCGATTCAAGGCTAAGTAACCCTGTTGACAAACGCGGTCCGTATAATATATTGATCTTATGTTAAGAAATATATTATTAGATCTACTTATGTCTTCCTCGGTTTTTGCGCAGCGCAATCTCGAGGAATCTGCCGCTTATCTTACGGGGGCGACTTATCAGGGGGTTCGATCCGCGTTTGTTGCTGAAATAGCTGCTCAGATCTCAGGCAAAGCAGTGGTTGTTGCTGCTCGTTTGGCTGCGCTTGCTAACTTGAATTTCGCCGTACAAAATCGTGAGATTACTCAAGGTGCCGCTTTGTTAAAAA
>JBAXMC010000235.1:0-1990 GCA_037134495.1 Myxococcaceae bacterium | reverse complement strand
GAGTACAGCCGACCTTTGAGACGTAAATTTCAATCCAATGCGACTTTATTGGGTTCCCTGCGTTTGATTGTCACCGCCAATAACAGAAGTGCTTTAGGCTGGAAAGAAAGCCTTAACAGCCATGATATTCAAGCTCTTCGAGATCGCATTTTTTCAGTTCCAGTTGGCAGTGATTCAGCTGCCTTTTTAAGATCTTTAGGGGAACAGCGGAATTCATTCGTGTCAGGTGATGAAATTGCCAAACATGCTTTGTGGCTACGAGACAATCGTTCAGTCAACTCTGATGTTAGATTTTCCATCGAAGGCAAAGACACTTCGTATGTAGATTCTCTCGTAGCCAACACCAAAATGGGTTCTGCGGTGTTCGATTGGCTCACCTGTTATTTGCTCAATCCCGGCCGAATGGATGCGCAAGATAATCTGCAAGTTCGGATTTATGAAGGCCAACTTTTGGTCATGGCACGAGGTTTAGTCGAAAACTGGGAGACTTACGTCACCAACAGCGAAAAACGTTTTGCAACGATGAATTACATTTCTGAAGCCTTAAGCAGTATGAGCGCCCCCAAGAGAAAGCAGCTCTACGACAACAAAAAAACAAAAATGAATTATTGGCAAATTGAAACACAGTATCTTCTCGGGTGGGCCAAAGAAAACGGATACGAGCCTGAACAAATCCTAGAAGCTTTATCAAAAGACACACCACAAAATTAACAGGAGAAACACAATGGAAAGCTTTTTTACTGGAGTAGAAATGATCATACCCACCGCAGAATCAAACCGAAACTATTTTCTGCCCGGCAAATACAGAGTGCGTCTAGAAAACGTCTTGATTCATAAAAAGCGTTTAGGAGGCAATTTATTTGTCGTTGAAACCACTTGTTTGGAATCAGATAATCCAGAAGTTTTAGTTGGAGAGACCAGAAACTGGGTTCAACCGATGGACACAGATGCAGCAATGCCTCGCATCAAAACCTTTATGGGAGCGGCGCATGGTTATTGTCCTAAAAGAAATCTAGATGCGCTCAGCAAGTTCGTCACCCAAGAAGTGTGTGAGAAGGCCGTATCCGATGAGAATCCGCTCAAAGGCAAAGAACTTAAGTTAGAGTGTCACAATAAGAAAAGCGCAAAAACAGGCAAAGATTTTACGGTGCATCTATGGCTGCCGTAGCCTTTGATACAGAGACAGAGCTGATTGCACCGGGCAACCAAGCGCCCCATTTAATCTGTCTGACGTGGACAGATAATTTAGGGCGACCTCAGATTGTGCACTGGAAACAGGCATACCCCATTGCTCGAGAATTAATTGTGGGAGCAACGCAGGAAAGTCCTCTGGTTGGGCATAATACTGCGTTTGATTTATGCGTGCTGGGTAAGCAGTTTCCAGATTTAATACCACTGATTTTTGAGGCATATGAACGCGATGCGATTGTTGACACCGCTGTGGCTGAAAAGCTGATTAGCATCGCCGAAGGCTATGAAGAAAGAAGTTATTCTCTGGCTGCTTTAGCTCAACGATATCTAGATTTGAGCTTGGATAAAGATACCTGGCGTTTACGTTACGCCGAGTTCAAAGAAGTGTCCCTAGAACAATGGCCACAGGGTGCCCTAGATTATGCTTTAACTGATGCCAAAACAACGTTAGAGATTTTTAAAGCTCAACAAAAACATAATCTTCCAGATTTACCTGCACAGTGTCGCGCTGATTTCGCTCTGAGATTAGCTTCGAATCACGGAATGATTACGGATATTAGAGCAGTCTCAGATTTCAAAAATAAAGCTGTAGAAGAATTGGAGCAGATTCAAAGTTTGCTTTTTGAAAACGCCTTATTAAAAAAACAAAAAAACGGCTTTGTGCGTGATAGCAAAAAAGCTAGGCAACGTTTAGGTCAAATCCTAGGTGGCCTAGCACTTCGAACACCTTCTGGTCAAATCCAAGTCGATGAAGAAGCCTGTGTTGCGTCTAAAGATCCGCTTTTACTCGCCTACAATC
>JBAXMC010000234.1:0-2000 GCA_037134495.1 Myxococcaceae bacterium | reverse complement strand
GGTTGCCGGTACTGAAGGACTGGTACCACCCCTCAGTGGGATCATTAGACACAGCAGTAGAGCTCCAGTAGCGACCGGTGTTTGTCAAGGAAGTTGTCGCATCCGTCTTTTAAATTTTACTCATCCATACTGACGCACCGCGTTCGCGGTTTGTCCGCTGCAATCGCCCGCGCCATCCAGGCGCTCCTGCTCATGCTCCCTTGTTAAAACACTGCTTGTCACTTGCTTATCTTTTTTATTAGGGTTAAGTGTTACCGTCGCTGATAAATGCCAGTTACGCGTATTTCCTGACCAACGTTCAGGATTTTGTTTTCTGGCAAGTTTGTACACAAGATCTCGCTTGAATCTAATCAATTCATCTGCACCAGTATGTCGTTGATGCGGCGTTACAAACTTCAGCGCACTGTGCAAGTGTTCATTATTATACCAAAAGACAAACTTCTCACACCAAACTCTGGCTGCGGTGATGTTTTCAAATTTAGTCAGTATCGGAAAAGTTGGGTGGTACTTTAATGTTCTAAATAAGGCCTCAGAATAAGGATTGTCATCACTGACTGATGGTCGACTAAATGATGGCATCACGCCAAGTTTTTCAAGTGTGGCTAGCATAGTAGCGCCCTTCATAGGGCCACCATTATCCGCATGTAGAACCAATTGGTTTGGTAATACATCTTCATCCTTGCATGCCTGAGTCATTAGGTTTGAGGCATGTTCACTTAACTCTTGATCATGAACGCTAAACCCCACAATTTTTCGACTATAAATATCAACAATCAAGTACAAATAAAAATATAACCCTCTGATTTGACTCGAAAGATAACTGATATCCCAGCTCCAGACCTGATTCGAGCCATATGCAACGTACATATTTGGGCGATGATGCTTTACTGGCCGACTTGTTTGTCGATGTGTCAGCTGATCTTCGGCTCGCAATATACGATAAAAAGTTGATTCAGAGGCAATATAAATGCCCTCATCTGCCAATAGTGGCACAATTTTAGAGGGTGGTAAGTCCCGAAAAATCGTACTGTTTGCCATTGATAAAACCTCATTTCTTTGGTTTTCAGTTAATTTATTTGCCGCTGGTCGATTCATTATTTTACGCTGATCCTCGATGCCATTGTCTTTTTCCCAACGCTCTATTGTTCTAACTGAAATCTCCAGTATTTCACAAGATTTATGTCTACGAGCACCAGCAGCGCTGGCTTCATGAATTAACGCTATTGCCTGTCTACGATCACCTGAAGCAACTAAACGTCCTCGCTTTCCCCCCAAATTAAGTCGGCTTTTTTTTTCAAAACAAGCAAGGCGACAACTTCTGAAAGGGCAGTATCTTTGCGACGTACTTCTCGTTTTAATTGTTTGTTTTCTTCACGAAGGATCTTTAGCTCAGCGCCAATTCCTTGATTTTTTTCATCTGACTTTTGACTCACGAAAGTTTCTTCCCATTGTTTTAATTGAAAGCTAAATAAACCATGTTTTCGACAATAAACGCCAACAGCAGCCTCATCTAGTGACGATGTCGCGACTAAATGCTGAAATTGCTCGGAGGGTGTTAGGTTGTTACTCTTATGCTTACGAACAAATTTGTTTATTGTACCACCATCTCGATAACGTTTGAGCCATTTATAGATTGTTGACTCACTTATATTATTTGATATGGCTATTTCTTTGACGGTTCGACCATCTTTTGATAAAACCTTCCGGATGATTGCTTCGATATTATCTGATGATAAATTATTCATTTAATTATGTCCTATTGCCCCCTTTGATTATTTAATCAGAGGCGACAACTATCCTGACACAGGGGGTAGATGGTGGCTAGAAGGCTGTAAAGCCCGCGCGAAGCGCGCTATGTTCTGTTATTTTATGGAGTAGGGCGATGAAAACAGAACAAGTCACTTATGATAAATTTTCATCCATGGTCCAGAAAATGGTTGAAAACGGTGAGAAACTAACTGTACGCAGTGTACATAATCGTCTAGGCGGCAGCTTTGGTA
>JBAXMC010000233.1:0-2015 GCA_037134495.1 Myxococcaceae bacterium | reverse complement strand
TGTCAACAAGCATTCCATCATTTTTTATCACTCACAGATAACGAACGCGCTTTCTTGGATCATTTATTAGATAAGGGTGTTATTGAACCAGAGCTTATTTCTAATGATCCGTTTGGACTTTGGATTGCGCCATCCAAAATAAGGACAATTAGATCTAAATTTAACACGGGAGATAAAAACCTTTAAAAAGCTAAAGAAGTCGAAAAATAAGTGATAAATAAGTTGACGTAGGATTAACAATTTGTTGCGCGCTTTATTAACATAAAGCGCGCCTGTTTCTGAGAAAAAAATTTTCAAGGAAACAGAGCAATGAATCCTATAAGAGAGAAGCTTCAAAACTTCCGTCACTCGCTGTATTATTTATTCGAAAAAAGAGCGGATACCTTATTTAATTTGTTGGATGCATTATGTAGGGATGGGCATCAGTACAAAAGCGTTGTTGAACTAAGTCAGTCAGCCAGCTTTGATCGGCAATACAGCAGCATCACAGACGGGATAGCGCGTGGCTTAAGAACCGCTGATTTTAAAAGGATTGAGGCATTGATTTTTGAAGCAACCAGAGCCGCAGCATCAATACCGCATTTGTTTTTCACGGATTGCACGGCCAATCCTAGGCCTTATGCAAAAACGCTGAGCGAGCGAGGCATAGTACATGCACCGAACCCTGCGCCAGGGAATAGGCCTATTTGTGTAGGGCACCAATATTCATTATTGGCGATGGCTCCTCATGGGGCTCGAAGCAAGAAGGGTCGATGGCTTATCCCTTTGTCGATGGAAAGGGTTCCAATCAATAAAAAAGGTAATGAGTTTGGAATGAAACAAATTATTGATTCAATCAAAGAATTACATATTGAAGATGAGCTGTGTTTAAGCACTGGGGATTCATTGTATGGCAGTGAGGCATGTCGTCGTGCCGCTGTTGAGAAGAAGAATTTGGTTCACCAGTTTCGCCTGACTAATAAAAGGAAACTGTTTCAACAGCCACAGCATTTGAAAATTCAGGGGGCAGGAAGGAAAAAGCTATTTGGTGATAAAATCCTTTTATCTGATGAAAATACCCTCCCAGAGCCTGCTTTAATACAAAATACCACGATGAAAACTGCAAGTGGAACGGAATATCAAGTTGAACTAAGCTTGTTTAAAGACTTACTGCTCCGAGGTTCCAAAGAATTTGCCTCACAAAATCACCCATTAAATGTACTTCGTGCCATAGTGAAAGACCCCAATGGACAACCCGTTTTTCAGCGCCCTTTATGGATTGGGCTCATTGGAGAACGACGTGATGAAATCACTCCTAAAATGGCCTATGAATCCTATAAAACCCGCTATGATATTGAACATTTATTCAGATTTGGAAAGCAAAAACTGTTGCTTAATGCGTATCAAACACCAGAGGTGAAGCACGAGGAAGACTGGTGGCGCTTTGTTCCTTTGGCTTATACACAACTGTATTTGGCTAGTGGGTTAGCCTCCCTTCTGCCTAAACCTTGGGAGCGCTATCTACCTACTTACAAAGAACCCTCTGAACAGGAACTCTTAGGAAAAACACCTACCCAAGTGCAACGAAGTTTTGCTAATATACTCGAACTCATCGGTACCCCAGCAAAGCCTTCAAATCCTAGAGGTAGGCCAGTGGGCCGTTCAAATGGAACATTGATGGATAAACGAGAAGCCAGTGCTATTCACTTCAAATCATCAAATACACAACTTGAATCAAGAAAATCAATTTCGAATACTTCTGAAAATAAGCTTGGTTTGCCAGAGGGCAAAGATATTGCTCTTATTTTAAATAGGTTGAAAATTAATCTAAAAAAGCATGGCTTATCAGAATCTGATTTCATTCAAATGCTCATTTCAAGCGCATAGATAGATCTGATTTCCTGAATTTAGCCTTTTTGTATTTTCTTTACTGGGCAGCTTGCTAGCCTTGGTGGGGAACATTTAATCCAAAGTCCAACAATAGGTACACCTGCTAAATCAAGTGTGACAAGAGGCAAGCCAGTGGGTAGAATGGC
>JBAXMC010000232.1:0-2021 GCA_037134495.1 Myxococcaceae bacterium | reverse complement strand
TGCCGCTGCTGGCTGTTTAGGTTCTCTCGGTGGCTGGGTGATGGCAACAGGTCTAACTGCCAAAGCTGCTGCAGATGACGGATTATTTCCTAAAATATTTGGGGCTAGCAACGAAGCAGGAACGCCCGTTAAAGGCCTGTTGATTGTAGCCGTTTTAATGTCTGTGATTACACTGCTCACCATGTCACCTTCTGCTGCGAAAGAATTTGGGACGATATCTTCGATTGCTGTTTTAATGACTTTGGTCGCTTATATTTATGTCGCAGCGGCTTTATTAGGCATCGGAAAACTGAACTGGAAAATTGGTGCTATTGTCGCTATCACGCTTGCTTACTGTTCTTGGGCTCTGTTAGGCTCCAGCCATTATGAAGTTGCCTGGCTAGCAGTTATATTGCTTGTCAGCACCGCTTTTTACAAACTAAATAACTTAGAGAGAACAACATGATCTTAAAACATCGAATTTTATTATCTCACGAAGCCATTGAAGAATCTGGCGGTGCTGCCCGCGCTCTTCATGCTCTTGAGAACGAATTACTGCAAAGAGAAATCGGGCTCGTTTTTGGTTCAGACGACAGCAAAAGTTTGTTTTTGACCGACGCAGGGTTTCATGGTGTTTTAGTCAGCTGGACTTTGCCCGGATCTTTAGAACTTATAGAAACGATTCGTCAACGTAACGCTCATATCCCGATTTTTTTATTGATTGAACGCGAAGAATCTACTCAGCTACCCGAAGAACTCCTCAGCAATGTCAGTGAATTAATCTGGCTATTTGAAGACAGCATCCCGTTTATTGCCGGTCGTGTTGAAGCCAGCATTGATCGATACAGCGATCAAATTTTGGGCCCCATGGCCAAAGCTCTGCTCGAGTTTGACCATATTCACGAATACTCATGGCATACACCAGGACACACAGGCGGTACCGCTTTTCAGAAAGCTCCTGCTGGCCGAATGTTCTATGACTACTTTGGCGAAAACATGTTTCGCTCAGATTTGTCGATTAGTGTCGGAGAACTGGGTTCACTACTAGATCATTCAGGCCCTATTGGAGAAGGCGAAAAATATTCTGCACGTGTCTTCGGCTCAAACAGAACGTACACAGTCACCAATGGCAGCTCGACCTCTAATCGTGTCATCTGGACCGCTTCTGTGGGCCGTGGACAAGTGGCTTTGGTCGATCGAAATTGCCATAAATCCAACGAACAAGGTCTGACCCTCACAGGTTCTATCCCTCAGTATCTAATGCCCACACGCAATCGTTACGGAATTATCGGCCCTATTCCCCCGGAGCATTTAAGCCCTAAAGAGTTGCTCAAAAATGGAAAACCCGTTCACTGCGTCATCACAAATTCAACCTATGACGGTCTGATTTATAACGTCGATCGCGTTTTAGAAATCATTGGCGACTCTCTTGACCGCATCCATTTTGATGAAGCCTGGTATGGTTACGCTCGTTTTCATCCGCTTTACAAAGGTCGTTTTGCCATGCGTGGTGAACCCAGCAAAACGCCTTCTAAAGGCCCGACTTTATTTGCAACACATTCGACTCACAAGCTTTTAGCAGCTCTTTCTCAGGCATCTTTTATTCACGTCAGAGATGGCCGTAACAGCATTGACCATACGCGATTTAACGAATCGTTTATGATGCATGCGTCAACTTCTCCGTTCTATCCGATCATTGCTTCGAATGACATCACGACTTCTATGATGGATGGACCTGGTGGAACTGCAATGTTAGACGAATCCATCCGAGATGCTATTACTTTTAGACAAATGGTCACGCGTTTATGGCGAGAGCATGAGAAAAAAGGCGACTGGTTTTTTCAAACTTGGAACCCCACTCAAATTGGAAGAACGAATTTCGAAGATGTTTCAGCAGACAAATTAGCCTCAGACCCTGCTTGTTGGGTTTTGCACCCCAAAGATTCTTGGCATGGTTTTGAACTCGAAGATAACTACTGCATGCTGGACCCAATTAAAGTTTCAGTTTTAACAGCTGAGTTCCCAGCAGCTCTACTCACGGC
>JBAXMC010000231.1:0-2025 GCA_037134495.1 Myxococcaceae bacterium | reverse complement strand
AAGCTTTCTTGCATGCAAAAATAAAACCTCCCCGATAATGCCGGTCAGTTGGTTTTAAAAAATGTTTAAAATTTAGAAGTGGTTTTTTGAGTTCACGTGCAGCAACTTCAGAGCGTTTATGATCGAGTATACGTGATAAAGGCGTCGAGTTTGTCATAAGCTTTTCCTGATAAAATAGTTTCTAAAGCTTGGTCGAACCTCATCCTAAAGCTCTCTCCAGTCAGAAACATCAACCCAGCAGCATTCAAAGCAACTGCCTGATTTTGAGCCTCTGTCGCCTGGCCTTTTAGAATACGCACAAGCCAAGCTGCGTTCTCTTCAGGATCCCCACCTCGAATACTTTCAAGAGGTTCTGTGTGTATGGGGTGTAAGACAAATTCAGAAATCTCACCGTCTTTTAACAAAACTGCCTGTGTAGGCCCATGTATGGCTATCTCATCTAAACCCGACCCATGGACAACCAAAGCACTCTTGCTACCAAGCTTCTGAAACGTCTCAGCCATAGGCCTACATAATTTTGGATCATAGACGCCTGTTAATTGGATCGGCGGCCTTGCAGGATTAACCAATGGCCCCAGTAAATTAAAAATTGTTCGAGTGGCCAATGCTTTTCGGGCCGCTGCGGCATAACGCATGCCTGGGTGATACACAGGTGCCAGCAAGAAACAAAAATCCAGCTTATCTAAACAATCTCGCGATTTTTCTGGCAACAACTCCAAGTCAGCCCCGAGGCTCACGAGAACATCTGCAGAACCACATTTCGAAGATACTGATTTATTGCCATGTTTTGCAACCGGCAGCCCCATTTGGGCAACCACAAAAGCAGCCGCTGTCGAGATATTCAAAGTCCCCTGCTCGTCTCCACCCGTGCCCACTAAATCTGCAAACTCATAATCGGGTCTTGGAAACGGAGTTGCGGCTTTCAATAAAGCCCGTGCAGCGTTTGCCAAGTCTTCAGAGGTTTCACCTCGAGCTTTTAGATCTAACAAAAAGCGTTTGATTTCTTCTTCGGATATTTTTCCAGCAATAATTTGTTCGATCAAGACTGGCTCCATACAAGAATATTTTTGAGTAACTTAGAACCATTCGGAGTCAAAATAGACTCCGGATGAAACTGAACACCCAGCATTTTATAGTTTTTGTGTTCTATTGCCATAATAGTACTTTCGCACTCACCCAAAACACGAAGACACTCTGGGATTTTTGTCCCTGCAAGTGAATGATAACGCGCAATAGGCATAGGATTTGGTAAATTTTCAAAAATGCTTCTATTTTGATGAGTCATAAGAGCGCTCTTGCCATGAATCACAGCTTCAGCCCGGCCAACAACACCGCCAAACGCTTCGATCATGGCTTGATGACCTAGACAGACACCTAGAATCGGCACTTGACCTTTGCATTTCTGAATCAGCTCAATACAGCAACCTGCTTCTGCCGGCGTCCCAGGCCCAGGCGATAAGACAATTAATCTGGGTTTTGGCATAGAAAGAGCAAGTTTCAGTGCTTCGTCAGCTAAAATATTATTACGCCACACTTGAACATCGCAGCCTAAGTTTTTAAACTCGGCCTCAAGATTAAACGTAAAAGAATCAAAGTTATCGATCAGCAATATCGACACCTGGCTTTCTTCCCCCTCTCTACTTGGTGGAGAGGGGGTTAGGGGGTGAGGTTTCAGAACCCCAAGCACTGCACTGGCTTTATGATAAGTCTCTTGAACTTCGAAAGCTGGATCAGAATCATAAACAACACCAGCACCTGCACGCACATAAGCTACTTTGTCTTTCACCAAAGCCGAACGAATCATAATCGCCGTGTTTAAATTACCGTCACGATCTAAATATCCGACAGCACCACCATAGATACCCCGTTTTGAGTGTTCTACTTGGCGCAAGATTTCAGCTGCTTTGACTTTGGGAGCTCCCACAAGCGTCCCCATATTCAGAGACGCTTGATAAGCATGCAGAGCATCTAAATCATCGCGAAGTTCGCCTTGCACATGTGAGACCAAATGCATAACATTTGAGT
>JBAXMC010000230.1:0-2038 GCA_037134495.1 Myxococcaceae bacterium | reverse complement strand
GTTGAAAAGTTACCAGTGTTCCTTCCTGTTTCTGTTGAAGTTTTACCCGTTGGAAGATAAACAGTTCCGTCTTCATCAACACCAGCTTGAATTGAATCGTTGCCTTCGGAATCACTCCATGTCACGCTGGAGCAACAATCTTCATCTATCAATGCGTTAAGCCGTTTATTCCCATGTTTGTCACTCATATCTATCGAGCAATTGCCTTGGGAATCAAGACCTATTGAAACTTGGGTAGTGGTGTCGTTCATAAAGCTAATGTTGGCTGAATCACTATCGCTAGTAATCATGATTCCTGGTTGTCCTTCAGTTTTTCCAACAATAATTGACTCGCAGCAAATCATTTCAAATCGTGGCGTAGACGTATTCATTTTGGAAGTAGCAGTAAACATATTCTGGCTGGCTTGTAGCTCTTTAATTTGCTTTTCCTGAGTTCTGACCAGTTCTTCTAGTGCCGCAATTCTTGTCGGAATTTTTTCTTTAATATGTTTCTGAACGCTTAATGCATGAGCATGGAGTTGCTTAAGACCTTCTTGTAAGGCCCCGATTTGTTCTTGAATGTTGTCCATGGTCTGAGGATAACGCTTATGAGATTTACTCATTCATTATTTTGTGGCTGTGATCAACAGGGCATGATTGATTCAATCCAGAGCTCCGCAATTTCTCGATTAACATCTCGTTATGGCAATTCCTAAGGGCAAACAAATCAAATTATCTAAATCGCAGCAACTAACAGCAGAAGGGTTGGAGTTAATGCAGTTGCTCCAGACCATTACGGCAGATGGAAAATTCACCCCAGATGAAGTGGTTGAGTTAGTGAAGTGGCTGAGACGAAATAAGACATCTGATTTACCTGCTATTAAATTTTTGACAGAAACTGTTGAAGCGGTGATTGCAGACGGCAAGGTTTCGCGAGAAGAACAAGAAACACTCTATAAAGCCTTGGAGCGTGTTCTACCAAAGGAATTAAGTGAAATAGCAAATGAAAACCGAGAAGGAATACGTGAAAAAAATAAACAAAAATTAAAGGATTCCAAGGAGGATGAAAGAGAACAGAAACAAGATCAGCAAGCTCAAGCAAGAGCAGAGCGGAAGCTCAATGTCGTTGTAGATGACTTTAATTTTATGGTTGCAGGCACTAAACATGATGGGCGTTCAGAACGAATTGCTGCCCATGCCAATGAAGGGGATCAAGTTCTCGTGCTCAGAGAGCCTAAAAATCCATTCAGTAAGAACGCCTGCCGCCTCTTTCTGTTGAACAACCAAATTGAAATTGGTTACGTTCCAGAAAATTCGAATTTCCGTGATGGTGTTGCAGCCAGTCTTTCTGAATTACTTGACGATGGGTGTAAATATCAGGCATATGTTTCCAAAATGCTAACTGCTGGTTATTCCCCGATTCCTGTTGTGATTATCAAGGTGTTTGCGCCAGGTTCGACTATTCCTGATTTACGAACAGCCGAGGTTTATAGAGACGGCAAGATTTGGGTTTCAAAGTCGGGATCTAAGTCAAACAAAGAAAATGCTCAAAGTGGAACTGGTTGTTTGATTGGACTTGTATTGTTTCCTTTATTGGGCAGTTTTATGGCTTTACTTTTGCTCAAATCAGCTTCCTTGATTTAAAAATATAAAAAATTTCTGCTTTAGGCTTTTTGTTACTGCAAGTTGAGAGCGTCTTCTGTGGAGTCTTTAAATTCATATTTGATGCAAGTTGATAGTCGTCGTGATATTGACTCCACAGTGAGCAGGCATTGAGTAGTCCAGGTGGTGGGGGATGCAAAGAATTATTTATTTGTGGACACACTCCTGAGCAAAGCCAGAATGCAATTCTTTGCTGGCTCAGGCAACTTGTGCCAGTTCGCCAAGAGGGGGGTTAACTCTTTGATATCGCAAGGAGAAGCATCACAACTGTGTACAGTTGGGAGGGCAGATTTGTTGTCATGTAAAGATGCAGGGGAATTCGTGCTTCTATTTTGAACAGGCTGCAGCTTGGAAGGCTGCCGCTCTACCACTGAGCTACTCCCGCAGTAAGAGTCAA
>JBAXMC010000229.1:0-2038 GCA_037134495.1 Myxococcaceae bacterium | reverse complement strand
ACATAAAATGAAGATCTCCTAGAATACTTCGACCGCTCGAAGCATAGAAAGGAGATCTTCTATGACAACAATAGCAAACCACCTAAACCATAGCACGTGGGAATGTAAGTAGTCGGCCCTGAAGTATTGATTAACGCATTGGATTGACTTGAATTTTCCATAAGAATTTGGGATTATAATTGCAAGAAATACGGCTCACCCCATCGAAAGCTTGCAATATGAAACCAGCAAAAACCAGTACATCCGAAACTGAACTTTTTAGAGAGCGTCTTTCAAATCAGTTAAATCCTCGAGAAGCATTGTTCATTCTGACAGGGCAAATCAATTGGACTGTATTTGAAGAATCCTTTGGGTCAGAATTTACTGATGGCCCTGGCCAGCCTCCCAAACCCATTCGGCTGATGGTAGGGCTCATGATGTTGCAGCACATGAACGGTTTGTCGGATGAGGAGGTTGTTAAGCAGTGGGTTCAGAATCCCTACTGGCAATACTTCTGCGGTTTTGACTATCTGCAGTGGGAGCTTCCTGCTGATGGGAGTTCGATGACCAGATGGAGAAAACGTATTGGCAAAGAAGGGTTGGAAAAAATTCTGACCGAAACGATTGTTGTCGCCTTGAGAACTGAAACCGTGGCCCCCAAAGATTTACAGACAGCGATTGCTGACACAACGGTGATGGAAAAAAACATTACTTTTCCAACGGACTCAAAATTGCTAAATCGAGCAAGAGAGAAACTTACAGAAATGGCCGCCACCAATGGCTTGAAGCTTCGTCAAACCTACAAAAGAACGGGTCGTAAGGCAGCCATTAATGCTGGCAAATATGCTCATGCTAAGCAATTTAAAAGAATGAGAAAAGAAGTCAAAAAACTGAAAAATTATCTGGGGAGGGTGACCCGAGATATCGAACGCAAGATCAAGGGATCTCTGGAATTGCAGGAGGCTTTTGCAGATTTATTGGGCATGGCAAACCGGCTTCTTGTCCAAAAGAAAGACAGCTCCAATAAGCTCTACAGTCTTCATGCCCCTGAAACTTATTGTATCGCAAAGGGCAAGGCTCACAAGCCCTACGAGTTTGGATGCAAAGTGTCACTCATTTTAACACACAAACAAGGATTGGCCCTATCATCTATGGCATTGCCTGACAATGAATTCGATGGCCACACGCTTGAAAAAAGCCTCAGAAAAGCGGAGGAGCTCACTGGAGTCAAGATTCTTGAGGGGTTTGTGGATAAAGGATACAAGGGCCATGGTGTTACGGATACAAAGATCTACATGTCTGGCCAAAAGAGAGGCGTCACTAAAGCTATCAAGAAACGCTTAAAGCGTAGGTCGGCAATAGAGCCTCATATTGGGCACATGAAGGCTGATGGAAAACTTCGGCGTAACTTTCTCAAAGGCATCCTGGGAGATGCCCTCAACGCTCTATTGTGTGCTGTTGGTCACAATTTGAGGATGATCCTCAGAAAAATCTTATCCTTTTTTATGTTTTGGATAGTAACCGCAATGCGGGTAACTCTGCTCGAAAATCATCGATCCAGTTCCCTCGCCTGCCTTAAATCAATTCTTCAGAGCCGACTAAGTACCATGTCATTTTTACACCAAAATACCGCAAAAAGGTCCTTTATGGACTTATCCGTCGAGAACTCAAGGATGTATTCCATCGTTTAGCAAGGCAGAAAGAGTGTACTATTGAAGAAGGGCATCTGATGCCTGATCATGTGCACATGCTGATCTCAATTCCACCAAAACAGTCTGTGTCTCAAGTATTGGGTTTTCTGAAGGGAAAAAGCTCAATATGGATAGCCCAAAATATTTCAAATAAGCAGCGCAATTTTGTGGGGCATAAGTTTTGGGCTAGAGGATATTTTGTTTCGACCGTAGGTGCCAATGAACAAACGGTTCGAGCTTACATCCAAAATCAAGAAGTCGAAGACAAACGTCTCGACGACCTTGGCCTGTTTAACAGGCAATAAGTAACACTAACCGCTTCGAGCGGTTCCTAATCAAACTCCCAGCTCTGCTGGGAGTTATTGGCT
>JBAXMC010000228.1:0-2041 GCA_037134495.1 Myxococcaceae bacterium | reverse complement strand
GCTTTCTAAAAGTGCTCCAATAGAAGCTGATGCGATGCCTTTTCCAAGTGAACTAACCACGCCGCCCGTGACGAAAATATATTTAGTTGAATGCGTCATGGGAGGACAGTGTCTCAGAAATACGCCTGATTGGCAAGAGCCAAGACCCCAAATAGCGGGACTTGGATGTGTTCTCCTGGGATAATTTTAAAAACTCTTAGTTGGGTTGGAGTTAAATAAGCTTCGTCATACAACAGTTCGAGCTTAGGGATGAGTAAGTAGCCCCGCGCCAACGCTTCTTCATTAATTCGAAGGTGGTATTTAAAGGGTCCAGACTGGAGATAGAAAGGTCTTGTCCCCTTCATGAAAAATTGATCGACTAAAAAAATAATCGGCATATATATGTTTCGAATCGATCGAGCTAAGCGAAGTCCCAGATTTGAGCTGGAAAAAACCTCTTCTCCGCTCTCAGCAGAGAAGCCTGCGATTTCCAGATAATCGAAAAAATTCCAAAAATCTCTTTCTGTTGAACACTCCCGTGAGTCTGTCTTAGTAATGCAGGGGATATTACCGACAGCAAAGATCTCACTGTCTCTTCCAGCTAAAATCCGCCCAATAGATGCTAGTACCTGGTCTATTCGGTTCGAATAAGTTAAGGCACCGTAGTAATCCGTTAACAGGTGAACGCCTCTAGGTCCGGCAAGATTCCGGTAGTTGAAAGTATGGCAATCAATACCTTCTTTAATCTCGTTTTCATCGTTGCAGTAGTCTTCTATCAAATGTCCTTCCATGAAGTGCACTCTACTCAATGCTTTTTCGATCTTTCTGATTCGTACCCAGTAGTCTAGATCAATCAATCCTTCCAAATCATACATGGACCAACTGGATAGCCAGTTTACCTTGCTCGCTGAGACCGCAGTCAGACGCATGTGGTTTCGGCAAGTGTTTTGAACGTCGTTCTCGGTTTTAACTGCGTATTGGCCTAAAGCATAACCTAGGCCTGCTCCTAAATCTAACCAATGTTCCTGAAAGTCAGCGCGATCAAGGTGATCAAGAAAGGGTTTTTCAAATACTGATTTGTAGTCAACTAAGTTCCGGGCTACCGTGAAGATGTTGTGTTCAATTTGAAATATTTTTTCTTTGGCCCCAACAAAAAAACAAAAGCTCAGTGTTGTTAGTATTAATTTAATCATAATATCGAATCTGCTTCAGCCCCATTAATCCACGGCTACCTTTAGGCCTACCGGAATATCTTTGTGTTTTGCGCAAATATAAATATTTTTACCTATACAGCTCCGCTTCGAAAAATAAGAAGAGCCCCAACACTCTACTGAAGTATCTAGCATGACAGTGCATCTATATTCTCGAAAATTGTCCAGAAAAGACGTCCACAGGCTTGGAGCAGCCTCTAAATCTGTTGGAACAGTTGTCTGATCGCCCCAACAACGTACAGAGCGATTTGGTTTTATGGCACAAACATACCGGTCGCCAATGTAGACATCCATCACTACACCTAAATCAACTGGGACATCACTCTGCCCATAACGATTGTCTCCCCAGCAATGCAGGTAATCATGAACAGTTACAGCGCAGGTTGAACAATAAGCGGCATAAACACTAGATACAGAACCTAACTCTGTTGGAACATCTCTCTGCCCGTGACCGTTAAACCCCCAACATTCAACATGATGATCTGCAGCTTTCACAGCACAAGCATGTTGTTTGCCAACTGCTAGCCAAGAAGATTGACGTTTCCAGGTCAGCTTAGTTTCTTCTTGTTTCCGCTTCTTTTCTTGATATTCTCGCGTCTGTTGGCTTAATCGTTCAGTTGCCCAGGGGGTAATTTGTGAAACATCTAAATAACCTGTCATAATTCGGTCCAAAGCCTGCCTAGCAACTTCAAGCTTCAAATTAATACGGCTTTCTTGCTCTGTGATTGGGTTTACAACTTGTCCTTCTTCTGCAGCGCTGATCATCCGCAGCAGATGTGCATCCTCAATCTGTTTTTGCTCTAGTAATTCGCCAATGAAGCCAAAGTAGTTATCAATGGGCGCCAATTGGG
>JBAXMC010000227.1:0-2053 GCA_037134495.1 Myxococcaceae bacterium | reverse complement strand
CAAAGCACCTCTCATTAGCAAAGATCGGCTCATTCATCAGCATTACTCACATGCTGTTTGGGATAAAAGTGCTTAATAACTCAGAAAGGCCCAAGCCGGTTTGAGCAGAAACCATCACGCCACCCAAATTCTTAGCCATCGTGTTTTGAAGCGAGTCTTCTAATAAATCGCATTTATTCACAACCAATAAACGCTTTTTATCTCCCAGTTCAAGACTGTCCAAAATTTCGTTCACGATTCGAACATGACGTTCACATTCTGGATCAGAACCATCTACAACATGCAAAAGCAAATCAGCTTCACGAAGCTCTTCCAGAGTCGCTCTAAAAGCACTGATTAGGCCTTTGGGTAACTCTCTAATAAATCCAACAGTATCAACCAAAATCACTTCTTTGCCCGTAGGCAGTCTCAAGACTCTGGAAGTTGGATCAAGCGTTGC
Organism: Myxococcaceae bacterium; assembly: GCA_037134495.1. Lineage (GTDB taxonomy): Bacteria > Myxococcota > UBA727 > UBA727 > JABDBI01 > AER2-1. Next base: position 1,614 of record JBAXMC010000227.1, on the reverse strand, counting down.
GAACAAAGCATTCTCAGCATAGACAGCTGCTTTAGTCAGCTTGTTCATGAGGGTAGACTTGCCCGCGTTCGTATAACCAACAAGAGCTATCACAGGAAATTGCTTGTTTTGGCGCCCCTGACGTGTCAGTTCACGTTGTTCACAGAGCTTGTCTATTTCTCTTTCAAGTTTAACCGCTCGGTCTTTAACTCGGCGCTTATCAAGTTCAAGTTTGGTCTCTCCAGGGCCGACTCCCCCGATGCCACCACTCAGTCTTGATAAGCCTGTTTGTCTATTAGCAAGTCGAGGCAAGGAATATTGGAGTTGAGCCAATTCAACTTGGAGTTTACCTGCTTTGCTTTGGGCTCTCTGAGCAAAAATATCTAAAATTAACATGGTTCGATCAAGAATCTTCAAGTCAGTTAGCTCTGTAATCGCATTGAGCTGAGACGGAGATAAATCTCGATCAAATATGAGCATATCAGCGCCAAGACTCAGCGCATGCAAACACAACTCTTCGAGTTTTCCACTCCCAACAACGGTTCTTGGGTCTGTTTGTTTACGTTGCTGAACAACCGTGTCTAAAACCTGAACTTTTGCCGTACGGGCTAACTCTTGAAGCTCATTTAAAGACGCCTGCCACTGTTTTCTAGGGGTTGTGTAAACACCCACTAAAACGGCCTGTTCACGAGCTCCCTGAACTGTTTTAGGAGCCTGACGTGCCAGAGCACTCTCAAGTTCAGATATAGCTGCCGCAAAATCAAAATCAATGGCTTTAACACCAGAATATTGCTCTGTTTGGTGCCTGGATTTGGCCGATAAAATACCCGTAACACAGCGACCCGGGCTAGAGTCCGGCAGCACTTCGATTTGAAGCACACAGTCTAGGTGCAATTTTTCTAAGTCAGTAATAAAATCGCGATCAAGCTCGTAAGTAGCCAGAGTCGAACGTCTGGGCTTTGCGACAATCAGCCGAACGCCTCGAAGTCTGGATGCCGAGGCTCTCGAACGACCAACTTCTGGCAAATAAAGCTGTGTTTGCTCACCCAGAATAACCGACTGTATAGAGCCTCTTCTATCTACAAAAACACCCACCATGCGGGCCAAATCAGCCGCTGCATGGCAAAGTGCCTTGGCAAGTTCTAGACTCACCAAATTTGAAGTTGGGACTTCATGGTTATAAAGCCGTTCTAACTCTTCGATGCTTGAGGCTTTCAGGCCTGAAGTTTTTCCAAAAACTGTTTTCAGACAGGTGTTCCTACTTCAAGAACAGCATCACTGTGGCCGTCTAGCTTCAAAAAGCTTCGCATTTGTTTCAGCAAAGTTTGACGGTCATTAGATTCTGAAAGATCGAGGCGATACTCGTTAATAATCTTAGTTTGCATTTGACGCCAGTCTTCCCAAGTATCTAGAGAGACTTTCGCCAAGATTTCTTCCCCTAGTGCGCCCGGGAATGGAGCGGATTCAAGTTTCATAGTCATAGGCGTCTACTCTAGCAAACTTATTTAATCCGACAAGGGAGGCCTGCGAGCCTTTTTTATAAGCCCAATGGCTTTCTTATTGTCTAGTCTTCTGGTCTTAGAAGCACGTGTTGGCTTAGTTTTGAAGCGCTTTTTAGGAATAATCAGAGCTTCC
>JBAXMC010000226.1:0-2072 GCA_037134495.1 Myxococcaceae bacterium | reverse complement strand
AAAAATAATCGGTTAACAACTGAGCAAAATAACGTTCACCCCATCGCCAATCAATAAGCATGTCTTTTGTCAAAAATGAAGCCACAACCATTCGAATTCGATTATGCATAAAACCTGTTGTATTAAGTTGTCGCATACCAGCATCTACAAGTGGAAAACCGGTCATGCCTTCACACCAACGATCAAACCACTGCTTGTTATGAGACCATGCAATATGATCATATTTTTTAACAAATGCATGCCCAAAAACCGACGGGTTATGATAGCCAATATAGGTAAAAAAATCACGCCAATAGAGCTCTTTAATCAACTGACTATCGACCTGTGCTTTTTTACATGCAGCATACACTTGCCTAACTGATACAGTTCCAAACTTAAGATGAGCCGAAAGACCTGTTGTCTTAAGCGATGGATTATTTCTGATCTCAGAATAATTTTTAAATGTTCCAAGATGAGACAAAATTGTATGAGCTCCATGTGATCCACCCGTCTGAAACAACAGCGGGTTGCTACCCATCAACTCTTTTTTAAAAGCAGCAAGCTGAATTTCATCAATACTATGATGTTTGAAAAATGTTCCTGATCGTAAAACATGAGGAGATACAACTTCACACTCAATCGCCTTTTTTAAAAATGCTGTATAAATCGTATACGGCGTACCTTTACCAGTAAATAAAGTGTCAGGATTACAAAGAAGTGCGTCATCAAATGAAAACCATTTTGTACCAGCTTGCTCTACCAGATGCCGTAACTGAACATCTCGATCACGAGCAAATGGAGTATAATCACGATTAGAAAAAACAGCAGAAATGTCATACTCACGAATCAGTCGCTTTATAATTTCCTGCGTATGACCATGAAAACAAAAAAGCTTTCCTCCTTTATCTCGTAGCTGCCCCGAAAGATCTTCGAGTGAATCAACCATAAACTGTAATGCATTGTTACTACGATATGCATTAGTCTTGCTGACCTGCACTGGATCACCTATAAAAACAGGCATCACTTCGTCTGATTGCTGAACTGCCGCTTGAAGTGCGGTATTATCATCGATCCTCAAATCACGATGAAATAACATAATTGATCGTTTAAACTGCTTCACGACTTTCTCCTTTAGCAATAACTTAATAGTTCAGCTGCATGGCTTGTTTGACTTCTTGCAACGTCTTATCGGCAACTGCCTGAGCTTTATGCGTACCATCAACGAGCATCGCCATGACCTGAGAACAATCTTTTTCATACAGCTTTCTACGTTCACGAATCGGAGCAAGAAAAGCTTCTATAACTTCAAGAGCATATTTTTTGACCACCATATCACCAAGTCCACCACGTTGATAATGAGCCTTGAGTTCTGCAATTTTTTCAAGATCGGTACCGAATGCATCTAAGTATTCAAAAACCGTATTGCCTTCTATAGAACCTGGATCTTCAACTCGTAGATGCTTTGAATCAGTGTACATGCTTTTTACCTTACGCGCCAACTCATCGGCAGAGTCAGAAAGATAGACCGCATTATTTAGTGATTTTGACATCTTGGCTTGACCATCAAGACCTGACAACCGCCCTACCCTAGGAACCAATGGCTTTGCTTCAACAAGTACTTCCTGTTTATAAATGCGATTGAACGCACGAACAATTTCATTAGTTTGTTCGATCATAGGTAGTTGATCATTACCTACGGGAACTAGGGTTGCTTTGAATGCGGTAATATCTGCCGCTTGATTGATTGGGTAGACAAAAAAACCTACGGGCAAACTTTCTTCCATACCCTTTTGTTTAATTTCAGCCTTAACGGTTGGATTTCTGGATAGGCGAGCGACAGTCACCAAATTCATGTAGTACATGGTCAATTCAGGGATAGCAGGAATCATCGACTGTAAAAAAATAGTCGTCATGCTTGGGTTAATACCAACAGCAAGATAGTCGCACATAACTTCAAACACACTGTCATGAATCTTTTGTGGATTTTCAAAGTTATCGGTCAAAGCTTGAACATCAGCAATCATCACATATTGAGTACAGCTTTCTTGGAGCGCTACTCGATTAACGAGTGAACCCACATAATGTCCCAAATG
>JBAXMC010000225.1:0-2109 GCA_037134495.1 Myxococcaceae bacterium | reverse complement strand
CTCATATGGTGAATAAACAAGATCGTGTTGTCGGGTAATATTTCTTCAACAAAACCGATATGATTGAGCTGCTTTTTATCGCCGGCATTGAAAAAAACCAAGTCACCGATTTTAGGCTTCTTCATATCGAGCGTGCCATTTTTATCGATATATTTATAAATCGCTTCAGTGCCTTCTGTGTTTCCAAGAGACAGGCCTCCAGCGTCATAAATGGCTTTCACGGTTCCAGAGCAATCTGCGCGATATGTTTTGTTGTTAAGCACAGCATAGGACAGACCAATCAGGCTTTTCGCATACTGAACAGGATTCTGACGGACAGGTTCTTGCCGTACTGGCTCTACAGGAACACGTTGGACGTATCTGATAGACGCGTTTTTGTGTGAACATGCCAGAGGCATGAGCAGGATACTTAATAAGGCTGCCTTGCTTAAAAGATTTTTTATCGCAGCCGATAAGCCGATTTGATTTAGCTCAGATTTCTTGATCCAGTGGGGTGATGGGTAAGATGCACTTGGCATAGAAATCAGTTTAGCATGCAGATGCAGGTTTCTATGTGTAAGCGTGCGTTGTGTACTTAAAAACTTATTTGATTTTGGATCTGGCAAATTAAGCGAGCTTCTAATTTTTTCGAAATCTTGAGCTTTGTTTTCAGGCGTTGTGTTTAGATTTGGCGGGGCATAGAGACCTTTGAATAAGCCGTCCCCGTGATTTTTTTCAAGCCAAATATGTTCAGAATCATGTAGCAAAACGCAAACAATATCTAAGCGTGTTTTTTCTGGCTTTGCTTGCTTGATAGGTAATTGCTCGATCGTATTATTTTTTCGGGCCAGACAAACTTTCCCAAACGGGCATTGCTCACAGTCTGGGTTGGTAGGCTTACAGACTAAAGCGCCGAGTTCCATAATGCCTTCTTGCCAGAGCAAGACATTTGGAGCTTTTTGAGCCGCTCTAAACTGATCGTTTCGAAATGTTTTTTATCTCCGAAATCGTTTAAGAGGCGCGAGAGCACGCGCATAATATTGCCATCAACCACTGGAGCAGCTTTTTGGAAAGCAAAACCTAAGATCGCTCCTGCTGTGTAAGATCCTATGCCTGGTAGTTTTTGTAGAGCTTCATGATCATCCGGGAAAATACCGGCATGTTCAGAGGCAATTATTTTTGCTGTTTTGTGTAAATTTCTGGCACGAGAGTAATAACCTAGGCCAGACCAGAGGGCTAAAATTTCATCTTCAGGTGCATTTGCTAATGCTTCTACAGTCGGAAATTTGGCTGTGAATCGTTCGTAATAATCAATCACAGTCGCAACTTGCGTCTGTTGCAACATGATTTCAGATAACCAGACACGATAAGGCGAACGATCTATGCGCCAAGGCAAATCGCGTTGTGTTTTTAAAAACCATGGTTCAAGCTTGTCAAAAAAAGTCATATAGGATAATCAAATGGCCATGGAATCACAAAAAACGTCTATTTGGAATGCCATACACACAGCCGAAATCCTCAGCACAGGAGATACGGGCTTGCAGCTGAAAATAGGCGAGGTTATTGCACTTTTACCTAAAGAAGAACTGATGTTTTTGACAGCGCCGCTGGGCGAAAATATCCAAGTTTATCTGGAAAACCCTAAACAACCAACGGCTTCGATCTATAAAGCACAAGAATTATCTGAAATCGATGCCGTTTCAATTGCGATGCAAAAAAACGAAGCTGTTCCAGGAATGGTTATCGGAGCCATTAAAGGCGGCTTTAGCGTCTCGCTTCTTGCGAAAACACGTGAAGAAGCAGAACAGGGTCATGGACTGCGTGCTTTTTTGCCTTTTAGCCATGTTGGGCTAGACACGAAAATGCTTCCAGAACTCAATGATCGGGAAGCTTATTTTTTTAAAGTAAAAGATTTTAAACCCGAAGAAGGCAATATTATTGTCAGCAGGCGTTCTATTTTGCAGAAAGAACGGCGCGAGAATGAAAAACTTTTCTGGGACAAACATCAAGTTGGAGATATTGTTTCGGGTGTTGTCAAAAGCCTTGTGCCTTATGGCGCGTTTGTTGAGCTCGATGGCGCTGATGCTTTGTTACACGCTTCAGACATGTCTTTTGAGCATCACCCAGTTG
>JBAXMC010000224.1:0-2129 GCA_037134495.1 Myxococcaceae bacterium | reverse complement strand
TGTCTTGGTAAGCTCCAACCATGGTAGTGACCACCATTAGAAGAAATAAAATGGCGGCAAAGGAGAACCAGACTCCTGCAAGCCATTTCTTACATAGACTCATCGAGATACGCATTTTATTCTCCTATCGCTTTATAAAATCCAGAGGCTTCCAAGTGGGTATGTGCTGCTAACTTACCCGGTGAAAGAAGGTGGGGATCTTTCTTGGGGCTAGTTTGTTCAAATTCGTAGATAAGAGCGGTACAAACGAAATTTGGTGAAAAAGGAGTCGAAGCAAGTTTATTAGGCAATCTATCCAAACCCTTTCTTAGCCACATGATTGCTTCATCTTCGGAAACTCTATCTTCGCCTTCTCCCCATTCTGTTGATGAAACAATGAAAACAATAATACGATAATATCCCTTATTAGCGGTAAAAAGATTTCTAAAGTATTGTTTGACAGATGAACCATCATCAATAAAATTCAGCTTAGCTTCCCAACGCTCAAGACCCATTATAGGAGTACCGTTTTTTTGGATTTTTTCAATGCGTGTAACCAAAGCATAACCGGATGGAATTGTAAAGTAACTAAATTCGGAATGCCCTATCTGTCGGAGTGCTTTCGTAATTTCACCATCAATATCTTTCAATGTTGGTTGCGAAAGACCATGTGTTAGCAATTCTTGTGGAATTGCCTCCTTAGCCGAAGCTTTCGGGGGGGGCCAAGAAAATATTGCTGTAGGTATTTCAGGCTTAGTTGACATAATTTTTTTGCTATATATTCCTTTTGTCATATCAGTTGACGAAACTATTCTTGCTATGTTTAGCCCCATTATCCTACCAAAAAAAAACCCGCGATTATGGTAGGATTCAAATTCTTTATCGCATTCTCCGACAAAACAAAAATCTGTCTTAAATGAGGAATAGACTTGCATCTGTATCTGTTTGTCTCCCGTTTGCCAACTTAACATTTGCTGTATCTGCCTGAATAACGCCTCTAAGGTCAACCCTGGTTTAGGCAAATAATCCAGCAAGAGTGTCGTAAAAAGGCTGTAACCTTCAAAATTAACATCGTAGGCAATGTTCGAAGCAGCGTAAGCAATCAGCGAATCTTCCGGAACTTCCATATTAGTAAATCCGACGGAAACCGAGCGAAAATCTTTGAATGGACTGGAGTGGAGTGCATCGACAATAACAATCTTGACCAAACGATCTACTTGCTTCATGGCTTCCAACACCAAGCCGACATCTACGGTAATGTTCTGAAGATCAATCTCTTTAGAATAGTCTACACCTATAGGAACTAGGAAATTGTGTCCATTCGCATTTGCGCCAAGACCTGAGTAATAGAATAGCCCAACTCCGCCGGGCTGCAAATGGTCTCTGAACTCTCGTAAAGCCTTTTCCATAGCTGCTTTGTTTGCGTTTGTGCGATAGATAATCTTGAAACCTAATTTTTCTAACGCCTTTTTGATGGCTAAGGCATCGTCAAAAGGCGGTTTTAGCTTTTGACTTTGAAAAAAAGTTGCATTATCTATCAATAATGCAACGCGAGGTTCTGTACTAATATCCTTGATAGATTGTTGCTTAAGCCCTTGAACATTTTTAGTATTATCGCAACTGGTTATCAAACACATTCCAATCAAGACAAAAATGAGAAATTTCATCAATCGATTCTCTGGTAAACCCTGAATAGATTATTTTGGGTACTAACAGCGTAGCCGAATATTTACAAGTGCACCACCTCAAACACTTCTGCCAACTTCAAAACCTCCCCCGGCATAAACCCCAACTCCAAATTTTCCGTGGGGTCGAGAATCTCCCCTGCCCCATAAACCCCATCAATTAACACAAAACGTTGCACCCAAGCTTGCACCGGGTCGAACACCACATATTCCTTAACCCCCGAACGCTCGAACAAGGCTTTTTTCTCGCGCAAGTCCTTGCGGGCCGTACCGGGCGACAGCACTTCGGCGACCCAATCCGGCGGGCCTTGGATGTTGCGCTCGGTGATTTTATTTGGGTCACAGACGACAATTACATCCGGTTGCACCACGTCCACCTCCGACAGCACCACATCCACCGGGGCGATGAATGGCTGGCAGGTTTTGCCTTTCAGCTTTTCGCGCAACAAGGCATACAGGCCACCG
>JBAXMC010000223.1:0-2130 GCA_037134495.1 Myxococcaceae bacterium | reverse complement strand
GTTGAACATCTTGGCGCGGGTTGTTTTTAGAGACAAAGTGCATTGATGCATTTTGATCATCTATCTATTCACGAAATATTGGAATCACTATGAACCAAATGACAGAACAAAAAAACGCCATTGAAGTTAAAAACCTTAACTTCTTTTACGGCAAGTTCCAAGGACTCAAAAATGTGTCCATGAATATCGCTGGACGTAAAGTGACTGCGTTTATCGGTCCTTCCGGCTGTGGAAAATCCACCCTGTTGCGAACACTCAATCGTATGTACAGCCTCTATCCTGGGCAACGTGCTGAAGGTGAGATCAACTTGTATGGACAAAATATATTAGATAAAAGTCAAGACTTAAACCTCTTGAGAGCCCGTGTAGGTATGGTTTTCCAAAAGCCTACGCCGTTCCCCATGACGATTTACGACAACATTGCTTTCGGTGTGCGTCTATACGAAACCCTCAGCGATAGCGAGATGGATGAACGCGTCGAGTGGGCCTTGTCCAAGGCTGCTCTGTGGACAGAAGTGAAAGACAAGCTGGGACAAAATGGCCTGTCTCTCTCCGGGGGACAGCAACAGCGTTTGTGTATTGCGCGCAGCGTTGCTGTGAAGCCTTCAGTTCTTTTGCTCGACGAGCCTACCTCTGCGTTGGACCCTATTTCTACAGGCAAAGTGGAAGAGCTTGTGAATGAATTAAAGTCGGACTATACGATTGCCATCGTGACCCATAACATGCAGCAGGCTGCACGAGTGAGTGATTTCACTGCTTACATGTATTTGGGTGAGTTGGTTGAGTTTGGCGAAACTGAACAAATTTTCTTCAAGCCCAAAATGACTGCCACCGAAGATTACATTACTGGCCGTTTCGGCTAAAACGAGAGAGACCCATATGCCTGATAAACATTTATCCTCACAATTTGATGCCGAACTCAATCAAATCTCTACCAATGTTATGGAGATTGGTGGTTTAGTTGAATCTCAAATTCGCCAAGCAATTTATTCACTTTCTAACTTTAGTGTTGAAGTGGCTGACGATGTGCTGGTCACTGAAAACCGTGTAAACGCTCTAGAAGTTGAGATCGATCGCGAAATTGCCTCCGTGATCAGCCGTCGCCAGCCTACTGCTCGCGACTTGCGTTTGCTAGTTGCTATGTCTAAAACCACCGCGAATTTAGAACGCGTCGGCGATGAGGCCGCCAAAATCGCCCGTATGGTCAAGTCCATCATCGACGGTGTCGCGCCACGTGCTTTGCCATCTTCCGATTTGCGAGTGTGTGGTGAACTTGCTTCTGGCCTTCTACGCAAAGCTCTCGATTCTTTTGCTCGACTAGACGTTCAAACTGCTGTAGCTATCTTGCGTGAAGATGATTTGATCGACCAAGAGTTTGACGGCTTTGTACGCAAACTCATCACTTACATGATGGAAGACCCACGCACTATTTCTGCCAGCTTAGATTTGCTTTTTATCGCTAAGGCGATCGAGCGTATTGGCGACCATTCGAAGAACATCGCTGAATTCATTATCTATATTGTCAAAGGCGAAGATGTGCGCCACACCCCCTTGGCCGATATTGAAGCAGCCATGAATATCAATAATTAATTGGTATGAAGATTCCGCGCGTTCTGGTTGTTGAAGATGAAAAGGCTATTGCTGAACTGATTTCTGTCAATTTACGCCACCATGGAATGCTGGCTGTTTTGGCAGAAGATGGTGATCAGGCGCAAGCCGCCATTGACGAAGTATTGCCTGACGTTATCTTGCTCGATTGGATGTTGCCTGGGCAAAGTGGGTTGGTATTAGCCAAACGTTGGCGTGCTGACCCACGCACAAAACTCACTCCCATCCTTATGCTGACAGCAAGAGGAGACGAGCCAGACAAAATAGCTGGACTCGATGCCGGTGCTGATGACTACATCACCAAGCCTTTTTCGACACAAGAACTTTTGGCGCGCATACGTGCTGTTTTGAGGCGTCGCGCGCCCGAGCAAGCCAGCGATATCGTGCGAATTGGTGCTTTGCAATTAGACGGATCTACGCACCGTGTAAGTTATCAAGATACGCCCCTTCGTCTTGGTCCTACCGAGTTCAAGTTGCTCAACTACTTTATGCACCACGCAGAACGTGTGCATTCACGCAGTC
>JBAXMC010000222.1:0-2130 GCA_037134495.1 Myxococcaceae bacterium | reverse complement strand
CCTGCACCTGCACCTGCACCTGCACCGAGTCCTGTCACTCTTCCCCCTGGTGTGACTCCCAGGGTTCAGCCTAAGGTTCAACCAACAACGCCAACGCCTCACACCCCTGAGTCGTCAGCTACTGATGAAGAGAATCAAGCAGAAGCAGCTATTGACAGAGATGATGACAAAGCCCTTTCTGCATTACTCTCAAAAAAGCCTCACCTAGACATTGAAACCTTGTTTGATAGAGCTATTTCTAAGGGCTCTCAAAAATCCGGTATAATACTTTTTGAAAAAAAGAAGCACGTTACTAAAAAGCAGCTGGATTCAGCTTTCAAAAAGGAACTTGACGGTTTAGTTCTACTGATGATTCCGAAACATGGATTTTATGACCACGAAATGGCTAAAACTGCTTTATACAGCGGAAAATCAGCTATTTTTAAAAAATTCATAGAACAACCAAAGGGTTCTGAAAAAGAACTTTATTGCAGCGTACTCAGAAAAGAAGCCATTGCTCAACGCAAGACTGAAGCTATTAAAATCCTACTTGAACCCAAAGCCTGTCCGTTCAATAATTCTTCCCTTTTTCTTGACTATGGCTATGAGCCTGGTCATCAAACCCTTTTGTTTCTAATTCAAAATGAAATACTTGATTTGAGCTTGTTAAAAGAGGAGGAGAGAAAAACCCTTTTGTCTGATACTATTAACAATAAAAACCATGACCTTTTGAAAGCTATTTTAGAAAAGGGCGCTATTGAGTCCATTATCAACAGCCCTGATGAAATGCATAAAACCCCTTTGCAGTGGGCACTCATGCTTGGTGATAAAAAAGCTGCTCATCTTCTTCGTGAGCATGGCGCAATTTATGGCAAAAAATCTAGTCAAGCTGGTAGTTTTGATGAAGTTATAAAAGAATGCGTCGAGTTTTTTCAAAAAGGAGATTCTCAGTTTGAAAAAAGTTGGGAATCTAAACCTAATGGGAATACTCATAAGAAGCTAGTCCAAAAAACATACAATAAATTGTCCCCAGACTACGAAGGGGAAACTCTGGAAGATTTGACCCAATGTGGTAATGTTCTGTTACAGAATGCTCCCGAATTCTAGCTCAGAAAGCACCTGAATGCCCAGCTTCTGGGCAGCTTTCTGCTTCGTACTGATAGGCCCATCGCCAACGACCAAGTAGTCTGTATTCGCAGAGACACTGGCGGGTGTATGGCCACCTAAAGCTCGAACTTTCTTTTGAGCTTCTTTGCGGTCAAGCTGAGTCAGCGTCCCTGTAAAAACAACACTTTTATCAAATAACGCATGTTGCGAATCAAAGACGGGTTTTTCAGGTTTTGTGATCTTAATCTCTTCCAATAACGCCTCGATTTCAGGTGCAAAATCGGCAAAACCTTTTGGAATCGCATGCGCGATAGATTCGCCAATGCCAAAAATGCTTGTGAGAGATTCAAAACTGGCGATTCGTAAGTTTTCTAGCGTTTCAAACTTGTTTGCGAGCGTTTCAGCAATCGTAGGCCCGAGTTCGTCAAAGCCTAAAGCTGTCAGAAACATAGGTAAGGAGATTATGCGCTTTTGAGCAATCTGAGAAAGCAGCTTTTTGGCAAGAATCTCGCCCATGCGCTCTAACTTAATTAAGTCTTCAAATTTGAGCTTAAATAAATCAGCGGGCTGTTTAACTAAGCCTGCTTGAATTAAATTAAAAATAATTTTTTCGCCGAAGCCTTCTAGCTCTAAGACAGAGCAAAAATGTATGAGTCTAGAAGCTATAATTTGAGGACAATTATGAGGCTCTGGACAGCATAAAAACTCGCCGTCTATGACAGCTTCTTTGTGGCAAGAAGGGCAGTTTTTTGGGTGCTCAAAAGGCTCGCCATGAGATTCTAAGACACGTTCGATATGAGGGATCACACCGCCTCGACGGGTAATCTCTACGATAGCACCTTGCGTAAGTTCTAAGCTTTCAAAAATAGTGAGATTATGGAGAGAGGCTCTGGCGACCATCGCCCCAGAAGCCAAGACGGGTTTTACAATCGCTACAGGTGTAATCACACCCGTGCGTGCCAAAGACCATTCAATATCGAGCAGCTCAGTATGAGAGCTATCCCCTTGGAATTTATACGCGATACTCCATTTAGGATGATGTGC
>JBAXMC010000221.1:0-2152 GCA_037134495.1 Myxococcaceae bacterium | reverse complement strand
CGTTCGAGTGCCATAGTTCTGGATGTTAGGTCAATTTACGGTAGGTAGCAAGAGCCAGGCTTCTTGACTTAAACCAAGCCGAAATCGTCAATAAAAGACTTAACCCATAGACCAAGTGCTAGTGCGTGTCAGACGCCATTTCAAGACTTGACCTCTAAACCCAAGGTCAACACCCGTCCAAACGCACGCTACCGAACGCAACGAACGTAGTGAAGGCTGGCAAAAACGTGGTTGAGGCTCACGTAGCCGTAGCTGAAACCAACGAACCAAGCGTAAGCTGGAGAACCAGTCACGGAAGATGATGACCAAAATGCATTCGCAGGCTCCCCTGCAAAGACCATAGCATCCATCATGAGGTTATTATAAGGGACACTGTAATCAACCAGGGTTGCCAGTTCTTTAACCTTTGGTAATCTCCAGCCACTGCTAAAGCTCGGCAGACTGAGAGCACCGCAATGCGCTATTGCAGCCGTTTGGTTCATGGTGCCACCTGTGCACACTCTCTGCCAGATCAAGCCTGTTATGGTATCTACAGCCGTATCTGGCGTTGTCGTGTAGCGAGACGCTGGTACCGGATAACAAGAACGAACACAACGAACGTAACCCTGGTTAACAATTGCCGGGGTACAACTCGGAGCATACTGAATGCTGCATAACTGTCCAGAATAACAAGCCGTCTGACCAAAACTCATCCACCAAGGTTCTTGAGTAAGAGAACCCACTAAAGGAGTCGAAGAATAAAAATAATTCGTTGGCGTGCCATTAAAAACAGAGTTAATCCCAGGATTGACACCAACATAATTCACCGTATAATCTACCAAACTCGTCAGTTCGGCATTATTTGGAAGGCGCCAGCCATTCAAACCACCTGTCGTTTGATTCGCACAATAACCTGCTGCATCTGTAAAATTCATAACCGTTGGGCTAGGATTTTGTTGCCACTGAATTCCTGTCAATACATCCGTAATGATCCCATTTGAAAGGCTATAACGATTAGTTTGGTTCGTGGCGTCAAAATAAGTTCCACCCGTTTGATTCCAAGCTGCCAATAAACCAGAAGCAGATGGAACAGAGCAAGCAACACAACGAACATAGAAAAGATTGCTAACAGGATTATGTGTCACACGACCCGTATTAGAATACACATCCCACAATTGTACTGAAAGATTTGCAACCAAAGTCGATGAAGAGAAAACCCCCAAAGGCTCTCCAAGAAAAGCTGTCACATTCATCATGAGATTACCATTGCTGATATTATAATCAATCAAAGTTGATAATTCTTTGATTGTCGGCAAACGCCACACGAAATTAATACCTGTCAAGCTAAAACTATTGCAGTGGCTAAATGCATCGCTTTGATTCATCATACCACCGGTTGATATTCGTTGCCAAGTCAATCCAGTGATTGCATCGACTACAACCCCAGAAGAAATCATATAACGAGAAATCGGTGCTGTTGGATAGCAAGATCTCGCACAACGCACTCGTCTTTGAGTAGAAACAACATCATAAACAGAAACTGTTATACCATACCAAGAATTTCCAGCATTACCAATATCCGGTGTAGACGACCATAGGGAGCCAGCAAGAGATCCCGCTCCTTTAAAAAACGCAGTGTTAATAAATGGAGTAGTAAGAGTATAATCTACCAACGTTTGCAATTCTACAATATTAGGAACTCGCCAGTCATTAAAACCACCAGTGGTTTGGTTCCTACAATAAGCTGCAGCATCCGTACAATTCATGGCTATACTACTCGCATTTTGCTGCCACTGAATTGCCGTAAGGGCGTCATTTACAATTCCATTTGACACAGAATAGCGAAACATCTGATTCGTGGCATCATCATAAACTCCACTTGATTGTTCCCAAGAAGCAAGCAGCCCCGTAGATGGCGGAGTATTAGACATACAGGCACTAGAAGTCTCGCTCTGTGATTTGCTGATTGAACTTATTGGTGATAAACTTGGACTTTCGCTGTTGAACCAACTTTGAGTTGCGGCAACACTGTTATCCAAAGAAGCGCTTAAAGATTGAATTCGTGAAGGTGTGTAAACAGCACTCTTACTACTTGGGATGCTATGAATTTGAGAAACACTTTCTGATTGCGTACACGTCGACTTTCTATGACACAACCCAATTTGAAACTGCT
>JBAXMC010000220.1:0-2170 GCA_037134495.1 Myxococcaceae bacterium | reverse complement strand
TTTTTTGTTTAACTTAATGCTGGTCCTGATGATTGCTGGGTTTATTTTAGTGGACACAGCTCGCATCAGACGTTTTGCCTTTAGCTTAGTGCCTCTTGAGAACCAAGCCGCATTTGATAAAATCCTTTCAAAAGTAGATATAGGCCTTTCTGGTGTCGTGCGTGGGCAGCTGATTATTTGTGTCGTCAACGCTTGTTTAACTTTGGTCGGTCTTCTGATTTTGAAAATCAAATTTGCGCTTGTTTTAGCAACGCTGGCTGGGCTGTTTAGCTTGATTCCTATTTTTGGGAGCATTATCAGTACAGTGCCGATTGCGCTGATTGGGCTCATGACATCGCCCCTTAATAGTTTGTTGGCCATTCTATGGATAGCTGGCATTCATGCGCTCGAAGCTAATTTTCTAAATCCTAAAATTCTAGGAAGTTCCGCTCAGATTCACCCTGTTTTGGTCGTTTTGTCGTTGGTTGCGGGAGAGCACTTTTATGGACTCTTCGGCGCTCTTTTATCGGTCCCTATTGCCAGTATTCTGCTCACTTTGTTCCAGTCTTTGTTAGCAAAAGCCCATGCCCGTCAATAAAACAGAAATTCACAACGAAAGAGGCATCGAATTAGCAACGCGTGGATGGTCCGACGAAGCCATCTTAGAGTTTCAAAAAGCGATTAAACTCGATCCAGGCTACGCACCCGCTCATGACAACATTGCCAATCTCTATGCCGAGAAAGGCGATTATTTGAAAGCTCTGCAGATTTATCTGAGAGCGATTGAGCTAGACCCAGAGAGCGCAACAGTCAGATATAATTTTGGTTGTTTCATCTCCAACTATGCGGCTGAGATTGCTCTGAGCGAATATCAGCTAGCAACACAGCAAGAGTCTGATTTCCCTGAAGCTCACTTAAACTTAGGCATTTCTCTAGCATCTCAAGGCCGACTTTTAGAAGCCATCGAAGAGTTACAGGTTGCGAGCAGGCAAGATCCCAACGATGCTCAGTGCTCTTATGAGCTAGCCTGTGTTTTACTCGAGACAGGCAAATTCAAAGAAGCGGTCTCTCAACTACGCAAAGCCGTTAAAAAAGACCCAAACTATCAACCTGCTCAACTGAGTTTGGGAGCTTGCTATTTAGAACAAGGCTTCTACACAGAAGCAAGCACAGCTTTGGTTAAAGCGGTCGAACTTGAGCCCAATGACCCTGAAGCTCTTTGCCAATTAGCCGCATTACGAGCAGCTCAAGATCAAAAGGCTGAGAGCGCTGTGTTGTTCAAACAAGCTATGAAGCTAGACCCTGTTTTAACTCAGCGCATGATTCAGAAAAGTCGTTACCTAAATAGCCCCGTCTCCCACATATTTTAGCTGCGACTCAAGAGCAGACTCCATGTTGTCGAGCAAAAAGTCTCTGAGTGGCTCTTGGCCATCTCTCAAGGCTTCGTAATATCGTTGTCGCTCACTGCTGTGAATAATCACGGAGTCATAGCCTCCTTGCTTGAGAAAGCTGTTCATAAACAAGCGACCAATTTTTCCTGAGCCTTCGGAAAAAGGGAAAATCTGCATGAACTGCCTATGAAACAAAATTGCCTGATTAATCGGGTGCTGGGCTCTAAACTCTGGATGCTCTGTTTGACGACATAAGTCTTGAAGCTTCGGTTTAATCTGACCTGGTTCTGCCAAATCATGAAAGTAGGTTCCGTGCAAAGGGATGATCCTTCGAAATTGCCCTTGGTCTCGTTTACCCACGTTGTCATAGAGTTCATGATGCAGCTTAATCACATCGTCATATTTGACGGTATTAGACTGGTATACCCGATCTTCTGATCGAACATTGAGTTCAGGAGAGCACATGCTGCTAAAAAGCTTTCTGTGATTCTTGATCTCTTGCATGATCCGATTTTTGAATGTCATGGGCCGAAGCTGAGCTGTAAATGTCAAGTGAATATCATCTCCTGTGATCACCTGACCATCGAGCGCTGAGTCGTGAAAGACATAAGCCCTCGTACACATATCTTGAAATCGATGGTTAAACTCCGGGCGTTTGGTTTGAAGGATGTGCTTTAGTTTCTGCACTTTTTCTTCGATGGTGAAAAATCTCTCGCGAACATCAAAATCGTCGAATTCGAAAAACATACGACGACTATAGAAAACCAGATCACGACTCCGCATCTGTCAAATGACCGACC
>JBAXMC010000219.1:0-2178 GCA_037134495.1 Myxococcaceae bacterium | reverse complement strand
TCGAAACAGCGTGTTTTTCCCCGGTGCAGTGATGCCACTGACCATCGGTCGGAACAAGACCATTCGTCTGATAGAAGAAGCAACACAGGAAAAAAGCTATTTGGGAATTGTCACCCAAAAAGCGCCCGAAATAGATAACCCCAATGCTGAAGATCTCTATCAAATCGGGACCGTTGCCCGTATTATTAAACTAGCTCGTACAGGCAAAGACGGCTTTAATATTGTTGTCGAGGGAATTTCACGATTTCGGGTCGAAGAATATACCCAAAAAGATCCATTTTTCACAGCACGCATCTCAGCATTGGCCGATGAAGGCGTAAACGATGTCGAAGTTGAAGCTCTATCTCTCAATCTTCGAAACACCGCCAGAGAAGTGATCGACTTACTGCCTGAAATCCCTGTGATGGCAAAGCAACTACTGGACTCTATTACAGCACCAGGCCATCTTGCGGATCTTATTACGGCTAATATCGATGCAACAATCGAAGAAAAACAAGATGTCCTCGAGTCTGTCTTACTCAAAAAGCGCTTAATCAAAGTTCTAGAGCTCCTCAATCGCCAATTTGAAGTTTTAAAACTCTCGAATAAGATTAATTCACAAGTTAAAGGTGAAATGAGCAAAACCCAGCGCGAGTATTACTTGCGTCAGCAACTCAAAGCCATCAAAGAAGAACTGGGTGATAAAGAAGACGAAGAAAATGGCCTAGAGGATCTAGAAAAACGCCTCAAAGCAGCAGAGCTCTCCGAAGAAGCCGAAAAAGCCTCTAAGCGTGAACTCAAACGCATGCGCAACATGCAACCAAGCCAAGCTGAATATACGGTTGCACGAACTTATTTAGATTGGCTTGCTGACTTACCCTGGAAGAAAAACAGCAAGGATAATCTAGACTTAGAAAACGCACAAAAAACGCTTGATGCTGATCACTATGGGCTCGATAAAATCAAAAAACGCATTATCGAATATTTAGCCGTTAGAAAACTAAAAGCCGACATGAAAGGCCCCATTCTGTGTTTTCTAGGGCCTCCAGGTGTTGGAAAAACTTCTTTAGGACGTTCGATTGCAACTGCTCTGGGCCGCAAGTTTCACCGAATTTCACTGGGTGGTGTTCGCGATGAAGCTGAAATCAGAGGGCATCGTAGAACCTATATTGGCGCCCTGCCCGGCCGTATTGTACAAGGCATGAAACGTTCAGGCACCAATAACCCTGTGTTTCTTCTTGATGAAATAGACAAGCTGGGTCATGATCACCGAGGAGATCCTGCTTCTGCTTTGCTCGAAGTTTTAGACCCAGAGCAAAATAACACGTTCAGTGACCACTATCTCGATGTTCCTTTTGATCTCTCCAAAGTTTTATTTATTGCAACGGATAACCAGGGTGACACGATTCCTCATGCTCTTCGTGACCGCATGGAAATCATTGAACTACCTGGCTATACATTCGAAGAAAAAATGGCCATTGCCAACACGCATTTGATTCCAAAACAAATGGCTGAACATGGTATCACCAAAGATCAAATTGAGTTACCTGAAGCAACAGTCTTAAAACTCGCCATGAGTTATACTCGTGAGGCTGGAGTTCGAAATCTCGAACGTGAGATTGCATCTGTATGCCGAGCAGTGGCGGTTGATGTTGTCGCTCATACAGACACCTCAAAACAAGTCATAAACATAGAAAAACTTGAGAAGATTCTAGGGCCTGAAAAATACTACAACGAAACAGCTGAACGAACTTCTACGCCGGGCGTTTCTACAGGTCTTGCTTGGACCGCCGCAGGTGGAGATTTGTTATTTATTGAGGCAACTCGAATGGGCGGGAAAGGCTCCTTGATTCTAACAGGGCAATTGGGCGATGTCATGAAAGAATCAGCTCAAACAGCCCTCAGCTGGATTCGGACTCATGCCATAGACTTTGGTCTGGCTGATAAAATCGATGAACACTTTTTGGAAAAGACAGATATTCACGTTCACTTTCCAGCCGGTGCGATTCCCAAAGATGGCCCTTCTGCGGGTGTGACCATCATAACAGCTCTGATTTCGTTACTAACAGGTAAACGAACGCGTTCTGACACAGCCATGACCGGAGAAGTTACGCTTCGAGGCTTGGTCTTGCCCGTAGGCGGTATCAAAGAAAAAGTTCTAGCTGCTCACCGAGCTGGAATCAAAAACATCATTATGCC
>JBAXMC010000218.1:0-2178 GCA_037134495.1 Myxococcaceae bacterium | reverse complement strand
TGGATAAACTCGTTCAAGACCCAACCATCGATGGCATTTTTGTTAGACTGGATAACTTGAATTTTGGTTTTGGTCGGGCAGAAGAGCTTCGAAACTCTTTTTTGGCGTTTAAAAACAGCGGCAAACAAGTTGTTGTCTATCTCGATAACCCAAATCCAACGGACTACTATGTGGCAACAGCTGCAACGAAGATTTATTTAAATTCATCAGGCCAATTAAGTCTCGATCGTTTTCGAAAAACATTGGTTTATCTCAAAAAAGGTTTAGATGAGTTGGGTGTTGAGGCCGATGTTATTAGCGCTGGTGCGTATAAAAGTGCTCCAAGACCTCTCATAGCAAACGCACCTAACGAACAAGAACTTGAAGTTGCGAATGCTATCTTAGATGAGCAATATGCTCACTTTACAGAGGCTATCTCGAAAAAAACACAAAAATCAATTCCCGAGATTAAAGCTCAGATTAATCTAGGCATGCTCACTGCTCCAGAAGCTTTGGCACATGGCCTTGTCGATGCCTTAATCCCCATTGATGAAGTTCCAGAACTCAAAAATCACAAAATGGCTTCTCTCGAGCTTAAGAAAAGAATTAAAACTTGGGGAGATTTGGACCAAATTGCGATTGTTCCAATTTCAGGAATGATTATTGCTGGGCACTCAAAGCCCTCTTTTTTCTTTCCAAGCGATCAAATAGGCGCAAACGATGTCATTGAATCGATAGAAAAAGCTTCTCGTGATTCTAAAGTCAAAGGCATTATTCTGAGAATCGATTCTCCAGGCGGGGATTCTTTTGGTTCAGATCAGATTTACAGAGCAGTTTTAAAAGCCCGCGCCCAAAAACCCGTAATTGCTTCGATGGCAGATGTTGCCGCCTCTGGTGGCTACTATGCAGCAGCAGGAGCGCATCAAATTTGGGCAGAGCCTTCGACACTGTCAGGTTCTATTGGTGTTTTTGCTTTAAGATTTTCAGCTCAAAAACTTTTCAACAAACTAGGAATTTCAAGCTTTGAACTCAAGAGAGGCGAACTTCCTGGACCTACTTTCTTTAGGCCACTCTCTCTTGCTGAGCGTGCACGAGGACAGCAATTGGTCGACTGGAACTACGCGATGTTTAAACAAGCTGTTGCGACAGGGCAAGACTTGGCCTTAGAAGACGTTTCTAGATTAGCAAAAGGCCGTGTCTGGACAGGGGAACAAGCACATGCCAACAAACTCATCCAGAATTTAGGCGGCTTTCCTCAAGCTTTAGCACAAGTGAAAAGCATGGCTGGCATTGCTTCTCATCAAGAGATTCAATTGAGCTTATACCAAGCATCCAACGGTTACTCGTTTAACTTAAACCCTCTGGCAGGCCTACAAAGTTTTGCTGAAAACCAAGGGCAATCACTGGCTCTCATGCCGTATTTTTTATAGGAGATTTTATGAAGACGATCATTCCATACATTGAAGGCGACGGGACAGGACCTGATATTTGGAAAGCCAGCCAAGTTGTTTTTGATGCTGCTGTTCAGAAAGCTTATCATGGAGAGCGAAAAATCGAATGGCTTGAAGTTTTAGCCGGTGAAAAAGCATTTAAAAAAACAGGCAATTGGCTCCCCGATGAAACGCTTGAAGCTTTCAAGAAATATAAAATCGGCATCAAGGGGCCCCTCACAACACCTGTCGGCGGCGGTATTAGATCCCTCAATGTTGCTCTTAGACAGATTTTAGACTTATATGTGTGCTTAAGGCCTGTTCGCTGGTTTACCGGCGTTCCATCGCCTGTCAAACATCCCGAAGCGGTCGACATGGTAATTTTTCGTGAAAACACTGAAGACATCTATGCGGGTATCGAATACGCAGCTGAAAGTCCTGAAGCTCAAAAGCTCATTAATTTTCTGCAAACAGAGATGGGTGTTACGAAAATTAGATTCCCTGAAACCAGCGCCATTGGAATCAAGCCTGTATCGAAACAAGGCACTGAAAGATTAGTCAGAAGCGCGATCGAGTATGCGCTCAAAGAAAAACGCAAAAGCGTGACGTTTGTGCACAAAGGCAACATCATGAAATTCACCGAAGGCGGCTTTCGTGATTGGGGTTATGCGCTGGCTAAAAAAGAATTTCGCGATCAAATTATTACAGACGAAGAGACTTGGACTTCGGGTAATCCAGACAACAAATTGGTTATTAAAGATTCGATTGC
>JBAXMC010000217.1:0-2188 GCA_037134495.1 Myxococcaceae bacterium | reverse complement strand
GTTTTAGGCTGTAATCGTTCTGTCCGTTTCCGTCATGCCGCCGTTTAGGTTTGTGGGCTTGGCTAGCAGTGGCTGGGCGGCACGACGGAAGCCGTGTTTTTTAGTTGGGTACGGCATTGGTTAATGTTGCACTTTTTTAGTTTGGTGGGGGCGGTCATGTGGCAGGTTTATTGTGGCGTTTCCCTAACCCATCATTCAAGCAGGACGCGCTAAAGCGCGCCTCTTAATTCAAACGTTATGCGTTAAGCTCGCAGTGACCTCCGCAATGTGAGAAAATATGTTTTTTTGAGTTGGGAAGTATTGTTCTGTGAAACAACAAACATTTGACCGTAATGAGCATGTTTATAAAAATGATGCTTTTGCTGAATTAGTTAAAGATGCCATTAGGTTTTTTAATGGACACCCGTTCATACACTTCCTCCGCCAGAATCTTTTTTAGGAACAGGCGTTTACGCCTTATATTACACAGGGCGCAACCCCTTATATAAAAGATATGCAGAACTCAACCGCCTTTCTTATGATTACCCCATCTATGTTGGTAAAGCTGTACCGAAAGGATGGCGACAAGCACGCTCTTCTGACAACACCCTAAATCAATCTCGTGAACTAATTAGTCGTCTTAGAGAACACGGCAGAAGTATCAGTCTTGGAGCTGACCTTTTGCTTGAAGATTTTATGTGCCGCTTCGTTATTTTTGATGAGGAAGGCTCAGACATGATTAGCACGATAGAAGCCGCTCTAATTAAGCTAAATAGACCACTTTGGAATACTTCTGTGGACGGGTTTGGCAACCATGATCCTGGAAGCGGTCGATATGAGCAAGCCAAATCAGATTGGGATGTTATTCATGAAGGCCGTCTATGGGCAAATAAATGCAATGGCAAACATGCAGAAAAAAGCACCGTAATATCCAAAATTAAAAACCATCAGAAAAATCTAGGGTAGCGACTATGAAAACTCTTGAGATTTTTTCAGGTGCTGGTGGATTGGCAAAAGGGCTTGAATTATCGGGCTTTGAACATGCCGCCTTCGTTGAGTTTAATAAACATGCATGCAACTCTCTTTATGAAAACTTTAACCCAGAAAGAGTTTTTTTTGGCGACATCAAAAATTTTAATTTTGATAACCTTGAACAAATTGATCTAGTAGCAGGTGGTCCTCCATGTCAGCCATTTTCATTGGGCGGAAAACATGGTGCGAATCAAGATAATCGAGATATGTTTCCCTACGCTATACAAGCAATTGAGCGCCTTTCACCCAAAGCTTTTGTATTTGAAAATGTAAAAGGCCTACTTCGTGAAAGCTTTTCTGATTATTTTGAATACATCATTCTAAGGCTAAGCTATCCAGACTTCATATTAGAAGAGGGCTCGGATTGGAAAAAGCATCTCAATGAACTGCGCAACACCAGCAAACTGGGATACGCGAAGAAAAGCTACGATGTGAAATTCAAGCTAATCAATGCAGCAGACTACGGCGTACCACAAACTCGAGAACGAGTTGTTATTGTAGGTACACGCACAGACCTTGCACTCTCTTGGTCATTTCCTAAAGAAACTCACTCAGAAGATAGGCTTCTTTGGGATATGTACGTAACTGGAGAGTATTGGGAGCGTCATAAAATTTCGAAAATCTCTTCACCAACATTAGACGTGCCACTTAAAGAAAAAACATCTCGTCTTAGAGATAAATATGGCATGTTTGAACCTGACTCATTACCTTGGAGAACTATTAGAGATGCGCTGAGTGACACTCCTGACCCAAAATCAAATCACGGCATAATTGACCATATTTTTCGTGATGGTGCACGTACATATCCAGGCCATACAGGAAGCGATTTTGATTGGCCATCAAAAACAATTAAGGCTGGAGGGCACGGAGTCCCAGGCGGGGAAAATATGATTCGATTTGATGACGGTAGTGTTAGGTACCTGACGACTTTCGAAGCAAAACGAATACAAACCTTCCCTGATAATTTTGTCATCAAGGGCGCATGGGGGGAAGCTATGCGCCAAATTGGCAACGCCGTCCCTGTATTGCTTGCTGAAAAAATAGGTATCGAGCTAGCGAGGGAAATTAAAACGCATAACCCGTCGGTCAAGCAGGACGCGCTAAAGCGCGCCTCTTACCTCTAACTACAAGGGCTTCCCCACCTTTGTCAAACAGAAATCCCTCGTGGTTGAATCGC
>JBAXMC010000216.1:0-2198 GCA_037134495.1 Myxococcaceae bacterium | reverse complement strand
TTATGCTTACTTCTGGGCAGATGGCATATACAGCAATGTGCGTATGGATGATAGACTTTGTCTGTTGGTAATTGTTGGTGTCAATGAACATGGTCATAAAGAACTGGTTGCCGTGGAAGACGGGTTTCGCGAATCATCTGCCAGTTGGGAGGAAGTTTTAACCAAACTACGTCAACGGGGTTTGCTCAATGGACCCAAATTGTCCGTTGGTGATGGTGCGCTGGGTTTCTGGAGCGCCCTTGCGAAAATATACCCAGATTGCCAACATCAACGCTGCTGGGTACACAAAACGGCAAATGTATTGAATAAAGTTCCAAAAAACATGCAACCCAAGATTAAACAAGGGCTGTATGAAATATGGATGGCTGCAACAAAGGCTGATGCCGAAAAAGCATTCGGCAATATGCTGGAATGCTTTGAGCCCAAGTACCCTAAAGCGATGGAGTGTTTACGTAAAGACCGCACAGAACTGCTGGCATTTTATAATTTTCCAGCTGAACATTGGGTTCATATTAGAACAACCAACCCAATTGAATCGACATTCGCCACCGTGCGGTTGCGTTCCAAACGAAGCAAAAATTGTGGCCCAGGGAAACCACGTTAACAGAAGTGGGTCAAAAAATTCGGACCAGAATATGGAGTTACTAAGATATAATTCTCGTCAAGAAGAATGGAGACGAGATGAACGAACAACGCAAAAAATACACACCTGCGGAGAAAGCAAAGATTGCTTTAGAGGCTATCAAAGGAGAGCTGACGTTAGCCCAAATTTCCTCTAAATATGGAGTGCACGCAACGCAAATCAATTCCTGGAAAAAGCAGCTGTTGGCCTATCTTCCTGATGCTTTTAGTGAAAAGCACAAGCAAGCAAAGATAGCACACCATGACGAAGTAGCGGAATTATATGAGCAGATTGGACGACTAAAAGTCGAAAATGATTTTTTAAAAAAAAAGTCTGAGGTGTTCTGTGGATGAGCGTCGTCAATGGATAGAAACCTGTCACCCGGTTTTATCTGTAAGGCAACAAGCAGTCATACTGGGGCTTAACCGTTCAGTCATTTACTATAAGGCACGCCCAAAGATATTGGGTGCGGGGCAGTTAGCTTTATTACGCTTGGTTGATGAGGTATACACGAAATATCCCTTTATGGGCACAAGACAAATGAGTGATTATATTTCAAGGAATTATCATCCTTGTAAACGTTATGATGTACGCTGGGCATATGAGGAATTGGGTTTACAATCAGTGGCACCAGGCCCCCATACAAGCAAACCGCATCCCGAGCATACAGTGTACCCTTATTTATTGAGGGACATTGAAATTGTACGTCCGTGCCAAGTTTTCAGCGCTGATATCACGTACCTTCGCATGCACAAAGGATTTGTTTATTTAATGGCCATTATTGACTGGTACAGTCGATTTGTTTTAGCTTGGCAACTCAGTATTAGCATGGAGGCTGATTTTTGTATTGAGACTCTGGTGCGCGTTTTGGCTTCTTCTCACTGTGAGATCTTTAACACAGATCAGGGAGCTCAATTTACCAGTGCAGGCTTTACTGACGTACTTAAAGACAATAAAGTCCAGATTAGTATGGATGGAAAAGGCCGTTGGCTCGATAACGTGTTTGTTGAACGCCTATGGCGATCTGTGAAGTATGAATGTGTGTATCTATCTGAATGGACTAACGTTTTAGATTTACGTTGTGCATTAGAGGAGTATTTTCAATTTTATAACTATGAAAGACCACACCAAGCCTTAAACAAACTAACGCCGTACATGGTGCACTGTGGAGAAAAGATACATTAATGATGCGCTAACGCGTAAAATGATTTAGGATGGGGCTCTGCCCCAAACCCCGGGATATTTGTAGACGTGATTGATATTACTCGGGAGTAAGGTTTGGGCAGCAAAACTGCCCAAGGTCACGTCACGGTCATCGCCTTCCCAGGCTTTACCGTGACTGTATTCTAATACAGAACCGACTGAGATTTTATATCTTAACTTCTCAAAAAAATGGTTCGATTTTTTCGCCCGCTTCTAACCATGGTATTCAAACTTTTGGAATGTGCAGAAAAACGGTGGAGAAAATTCAAGGGATTTGGCAAACTGAAACTGGTTATCAACAATGTACAATTTAAAGACGGTGAAATGGTTAAGCCGGAAGATGACAGGGTAGCCGCCTAATGAAGCTGTACAC
>JBAXMC010000215.1:0-2209 GCA_037134495.1 Myxococcaceae bacterium | reverse complement strand
ACAGCTTGTTGATCACCCTTCTTTAGATGCCATTCGACTCGGCATTTTGGAAGGTCTTACCGAGAATGGGTTTAAGGAAGGTGAAAACTTAACCGTTATTTTTGAAAATGCTCAGGGTAATTCAACAACGGCGGCGCAAATTGCTAAAAAGTTCGCGAGCTTGACCCTGGACGCCATTGTGCCCATTACGACTCCCTCAACACAAGCCATTGTGAACCAAGTTAAAAAAACACCTATTATTTTTGCAGCCGTGAGTGATCCTCTCGGTGCAAAGATTGTGTCGTCGCTTCAGCACCCAGGACATAACGTAACTGGTGTTGCGGATATTCCTCCCGTCGAACAGCAATTAAATTTTCTTCTTTCGTGTTTGCCAGATATAAAAAAGCTGGGGGTTATCTATAATCCGGGAGAAGCCAATGCGGTGGCATTTCTTGAAAAGCTTAAGCCTTTGGCGAAAGAAAAGAATATCGAGATTATCACGGCGGCAGCTCCTAAATCGGTTAACGTATCTGAGGCCGCGCAAAGTCTTGTGAACAACGTGGAAGCTTTCTTTATAGGAAATGATAACACTGTTGTGTCGGGCCTTGAAGCGCTTGTTAAAACGTGTTTAGAAGCAAAAAAGCCTCTCTTTATGAGCGATCCTGATTCTGTTGAACGTGGTGCTCTTGCTGCTTATGCCTATGATCAACGACAAATAGGGAAACAGGTAGGGAGCATGGTTGCCAAAGTGCTCAAAGGAAACAACCCTGGAGAGATGGCTGTTGAGATACCAACCGAGCTTAAACTCACTATTAATCCACATACGGCAGAAAAATTAAAAGTTACATGCGAGCAAGCCGTTGCTCTCGAGGAGAAATAAAATGCGATTTTTTTGGGGGGTTATTTTCGTTGGGATCATGGGATGGTGTAGTCACATTTCTGCTCTTAATACAGCTCATGTGGCCATAGGGCAGATTGTAGAACACCCTGCTCTGGATACCCTTCGGACAAGCTTAAAAGAAGGTCTGGAGAAAGCTGGGTTTGTGGAAGGTCATGGGTTAAAGTGGACTTATGAAAATGCTCAAGGAAATCCAACAACAGCTGTGCAAATTAGCCACAAACTCATTAGCCTCCAACCATCTGTTATTGTAACGCTTTCAACACCCATGTCCCAAGCCGTTGCTTCTGCAACGACAACAATTCCCCTTGTTTTTGGAGCCGTCACAGATCCGGAGGCAGCTAAATTAACAAACCACGCAAACATAACAGGGTTGACAGACTTTGTTCCTCCCGAAAAACAAATTGCCCTTATTCAAAAGATTATTCCAAAGATTAAAACGCTTGGCGTTATTTTTAATGCCGGCGAGGTTAACTCACAAAAACAAGTTGAGGGCATTAAAGCCGCCTGTGATCGGGTGGGAATAAAAGTAATAGAAGCAACAGCGTCAAAAACCAGCGATGTTCCAAGTGCTATCAAAACACTTGTTGGGCGTTGTGAGGCCGTTTTATTGCCGACAGACAATACGGTTGTTTCAGCATTAGAATCGATTCTCAAAATTACAAATTCTACAAAAACCCACGTTTTTGGCAGTGACGTAGACATTGTCCGCAGAGGCGCTGTCGCTGCTTATGGCGTTGATTGGCATGAGTCAGGCCTTGCTTTGGCCCGCATCGTGGAATCCCTTTTGAAGGGACAGTCTATTGAAACACTTCCCATTCAAAATCCACAAAAACTAGATCTTCATCTTAACCGTACAGCCGCACAAAAAATGGATATTTCCATTCCAGAAGAGGTCCAAAAGACGGCAGATAAAGTGTTTTAATAATGACCAATATCCTTTTTAAAGGAAGCCTATTCACCTTAATCTTTATGATTTTAGGCATGGTCATCCTCGGGGGGCTCACGCGACTCACAGGATCGGGGCTTTCGATTGTAGAGTGGAAGCCCATCACAGGAATTTTTCCTCCCTTCTCTCTGGAGGGATGGCTTTATGAATTTGGAAAGTATCAACAAAGCCCTGAATTTCAAAAAATTAATGCGAGCATGACGCTTGCAGATTTTCAATCCATCTTTTGGCTAGAATATATCCATCGCCTTGGAGGGCGGCTATTAGGGCTTGTTTTATTCATTCCGACCTTTCTGATGGTCATCAAGAAGTACCGGCGAGATCTATGGCCATATCTTGCGTTGCTCTGGATTTTGGGAGCCGCGCAAGGACTGATGGGGTGG
>JBAXMC010000214.1:0-2217 GCA_037134495.1 Myxococcaceae bacterium | reverse complement strand
CTCTTATGCTTGCTGCGCTCAACAAAAGAACTGAAAAGCTGAGTGTTTTACTCCAAGCAGGTGCTCATCTGTTTATGATTGATAACTTTTGTAAAACTGCTTGGGATTATGCAGATGAAACGGGCAAAAATTTAATCACTTATGCTTTGCAGAAAAAATTCGAAGCTGAAAATAGTCTTTATAGCTTGTATACAAAACCTAATCCGAGAAGGATGCGTTTGAATGCAGCAGTTGTATTAAAACCAATTTCTGCTGAGTTTAAAGAGGCCCTAAACTTATCAGGCAGTGGTCTAAGAATTTATATCATGAACTTTTTTCAAGTTTTAAGAGGCACGCCTTCTGGTATAAAAAGTCTTTTAATGTTGCTGAAGAACGTTGAGAGCAGTAATCCTGAACTGCAATCTTTGCCTGAAAACCCTGCTGAAAAAATACAGTTTTATGACAGAATGAGAAATCACCTTGAACATATAGCTCTCTTTCTTAGCGACCCAACCATTCTAGAGAGCGAAAAAAAATCTGCTTTAATGATTTTGGCTGAAGCAGGAGATTGGTGTGCTGCCAGATACATGCAGGATGCCATCACAGCACATAGAATTCTCAGTCAGCAAATTCCAAATAAAAACGACGAGGAAACAGCGGTTTTAGATATTTTAGGCCGTTTAAGGAATGAAATTTTCTACGGTATCTGTGGAAAGTTTTTGGATTCTCAGCACAGTGCTAATACTTATAATTTCCTTCTGAGCCAGCTTGCAATTCCACTTGGACTTGCACAAACTAATGAGAGTTATAAAAATGATCCTAATTTGCCAAAAATTAACACTGAAAAATTAATCGCTGAGTTTCGCAGGTGTTATACGGCAGAAACGATGATTCAGGCGATTCGTGAGGCGATTGAGAAAAAAGAAATCAAGCCTGCTGTAGTACCGTCATTACTTGCTCAATACAGACCCAGAACAGGTCCTTATGCTCATGAAACTAAGTTTATGGATCTTGTTTTAGATGAAGAGTGGAAAGTTACAAATGAGGGTTTGTTTTACTTGATTCTTGCGATGGGAGTCTTGATTCCCAAAGAGCCTAAAGAACACCCATGGGTGCTTAAGTATGGTCTTATTGTTCCTACGAGACCCTCGTTGCTTGAAACTGTTGCAGAGCAGAATCGTTTACTGGTGATGCAAAAAAAAGCTGATTTTGACAAACAGAGAGCTTTGGCAGGCGATAATCCTTCTGAGCTTCAGCGTTTAACGCTTGTAGCTTTTAAGCAGGAAATCATAGACTTGGCCCAGTGGCTCAAACAAGACAATGCTCTCTTAACAATGAAAGAATATTACGCAGCAGCTATTTCTCTCCAAAACGTTGTCATGAAGAACCGAGAGTCTTATCTTCGCGTTCTGACAGGAATAGAATTCTCAGCCAAGATTGGTCGATGCTTATCTCAAGAACAAGCTGAACGAATTGTGAATGCTATGGATTCTTGTATCGAGGAAGATGAAGTCTTAAAAATGCTTAACCCGACTTAGAGTTAGCTTTTCGATGTACAAATCGCTCAATCTCGCGGATTTGATTTCTAAATCCGGGGTCTTCTTTTTCATCGATGAGCTTTTTGTGTTCTGCTCTGGCAATATTATCGATGGCTTCAAAATCTTGTTCTGTGAAGTCTTTCAGTGTTAGAACTTCTGAATAATCGCTTAAGATTTCTGGTAGAAAGCGCTCTCGTCCGGCTTTGATGCGATAAGCTTCTTGGTAGCTTCCAAAGATAAGAGTGTTCAGCCGGCTTTGTAGGGCTTTGTTATGTAGCGGGTTATTGCCTGCTAGAATAATTCCAAAATGCCGAATATCTAAATCTGTTTCTAGGTAAGGGTTTTCGATGAACTGTGTTTTCCCCTCTAATAAATCAAGCATAAATGAAACGAGCTCGTGACTTTCTCCTTCATGGATTCGATTAAGTACTTGATCGGCTTCATCAAAAAATAAGATGGCATTTTTAAACTGATACCCTGTTTTTGAATGAGCGATGATACTTTTTACGATCACTCCGATAGAACCATGATCATCGTCTTGAAATGAACCGGCAATCCCTTTAATTTTACCAATATTCGAAAATTCGGCGAGGTTAATTTTGATGATAGGGATTCCCAGTGCTTTACCTAATTTAAAAACAGCCTCTGTTTTTCCTACTCCTGGAGGACCTTGAAGATAAAGATGAGATTTAAGCTTTGG
>JBAXMC010000213.1:0-2223 GCA_037134495.1 Myxococcaceae bacterium | reverse complement strand
ATGTTGTGGGACAGGTTTGGGCTGCTTGTGGATCTCAATATTTCTTGCTGGATCAGGTTCGTGACCGCATGAGTTTTAGTGCTACGATTAGAGCGATTGAAGCTATGAGCATGAAATGGCCTCAGGCTCATGCAAAACTTGTAGAAGCCAAAGCAAATGGCCCTGGTGTTGTCGATGTGCTCAAAGACAAGATATCTGGCCTAGTATTGATTGAGCCCCAAGGTGGTAAAGAAGCCAGGGCCAATGCCATTGAGCCTTTGTGGGAAGCAGGCAACGTGTTTTTACCCGAGCCCGACAAAGCGCCTTGGATGCATGATTTTGTTGAGGAGCTCGTTAACTTTGGTAGCAGTTTGCATGACGACCAGGTGGATGCCATGAGCCAGGCCTTGATGCGTTTATCTGAGCGCAGTGCTAGGCTCCAGACCTTTGAAGCTTCGATGCGTAACACGGGCAATATAGCCCAATGGTTTATGAGATGAAGAAAATAGACAGCTGGTCTAATGCAATGGCGGGCCTTGGTTATTCACTTCGGGATAAGGTCCAACATACTGAATTCACGGCTGGTTCTACACTTTCAGATGAGACTCTTGAGTCGCTTTATCATAGCGATGATATGGCTGCTCGTATTTGCGATTTACTCCCTGATGAAATGCTGCGTCAGAGTTTTCAAATTCAAATTGACGATTCTAACTTAAGCCAAGACTTGCACAAAACTTTAGATGCCTTAGGAGCCCGGGAGAAGTTTAACGAAGCTCTTGTGTGGGCTCGTGTGTATGGTGGCTCAGGGCTGTTTATAGGCGCCGATGATGGGCAAGACCCGAATACTCCTCTCAACTTGAACAAAACCCGTTCTGTGGCATTCCTGAGCGTTTTGGATAAACGAGAACTGCAACCTTACACATGGTATCAAAATCCACTGGCTCCAAACTTTGGTGAAGTGCAAACGTATCGAGTTGAAAACGCCGAAATTCATGAGTCCAGCCTTCTGATTTTCCAAGGTACCCGAACATCCAAACGTCGGCGTACTCAAAACAATGGCTGGTCGTATTCGATTCTGCAACGTCTTTATGACGTCATGCGGCAGTTTAATCTGAGTTGGCAATCGACTGCTCACTTGATGACAGACTCCGCACAAGCCGTGTTTAAACTTAAAGGCCTGCATGCGCAAATTGCTGCGAATAAAACTTCTGATATTCTGCAACGCATGGAGCTCGTGGATATGAGTCGCAGTGTCGCCAGAGCTGTTCTTCTCGATGCTGAAGATGAAGATTTTAAACGCGATACTTATTCTTTCAGCGGCGTTCCCGAAGTGCTTGACAAGTTTATGCTTCGATTGGCTGCTGCCGCTCGATTGCCCGTATCTTTGCTGATGGGCCAAGCCCCTGCAGGTTTGAATGCTACTGGTGACAGCGATATTCGTTTTTTTTACGACCAGGTAAAAGCCGAACAAGAACACACGCTGCGGCCTCAAATACAGCGCCTCGTAGAGATTTTGTTGGCGTCTCGAAACGATGAAAGTGATTTTCAGATTACTTTCCCGGCTCTTTGGCAAGAGACCGAGAAAGAAAAGACGGAGCTCAGAAAAATCCAGGCAGACATCGATGCGATTTATTTGCAGAACCAAGTGCTGTTGCCGGAAGAAGTGGCGCTTAATCGGTTTGGTACTGGAATTTTTAGCTCAGAAACTTCGATCAACATCGAGAATCGGCAAGGAATTTTAGAAAGCGACCTTGCTTGAATAAATATAAGGGTATTGCTATGTCATTCTAAAAAAATGAGTATGCCGATTTTATTTTAATATTTCCCATTATGAAGGTTTTAAAAAGTGATCCCGTATTATAAATCCCCAATGACGATATTGTTCGTAGATGATGATCGTGATTTTCACCTTGCTTTATCGCTCAGTCTGCCGGCAGATAAAGGCCCATATCTTTTCATACATGACCCGGTAGAAGCCCTGAGGTGTCTCAGACAGATGAAAATTAATAACATCAGTGTTGTTTTCATGGACTACCTGATGCCCAAGATGACTGGACTAGAGGTTTTTGAGCAGGCTGGTTCGTTATGCGCGGAAAAGATTTTATTAACTGCCACCAGAGATGACAAAATTATAGCTGAGGCATTGAATCGTGGGCTCATCCATAGACATATCTCAAAGCAAGACCCCAATGTAATTCAAAAGATTATTGAGGCCTTGCAAACAGGGACACAGAACTATTTTAA
>JBAXMC010000212.1:0-2332 GCA_037134495.1 Myxococcaceae bacterium | reverse complement strand
AAATGGTGATGTATCGGAGCCATCTTAAAAATTCGCTTTTTGCGCAACTTAAACGAGCCAACCTGTAAAATCACACTCAGAGCTTCTATAAGAAATGCTCCATGCAATAAAGCTGACAACAACTCGTTCTTGGTTAAAATAGCCAGCAGACCGAGCATGCCACCGAGTGCAAGAGACCCAACATCGCCCATAAAAATTAAAGCTGGGTAAGCATTGTACCAAAGAAAACCAACACCTGCTCCAATCACAGCTGCACAAAAAACAGATAACTCTGCCGCACCCTCAACAGGCGCAATACGCAAATATTTTGCAATATTAAAATCAGCCAGAGTTGTGCCCGCAGCGTAAGCCAAAAGCAAAAACACAGAGCAGCTAATCAAAACAGGTCCTATCGCAAGACCGTCCAGGCCGTCTGTGAGATTCACAGCATTGGAAGTACCCAGTAATAAAAACAACGCAAAACTTAAGTAAAGCCAGACGGGTAGCTCTGGGTGAAACCGTTCGAAAGCAATAAACGGGATGTTGATTTCGGATGAAAAAGGCATCGAGCTAAAATTGCTGGCATACAAAGCTAAAGCTGTCGCCCCGACCACCAATTGCCAAAACAATTTCCAGCGACCTGGCAACCCCTTGGTGTTCTTGTGTTTGACTTTTTGATAGTCGTCGTAGAATCCAATAGCCCCATAACCCAGTGTCACCCATAAGAGCAGCCAAATACCTGCATGGCTTAAATCAGCCCATAATAGAGTCGATACTGTTACGGCAAATAATATCAGCAAGCCTCCCATCGTCGGAGTACCTTGTTTTTTATAGTGGTCCTGAGGGCCATCTTTCCGAATCTCCTGGCCAAACTTGAAAATCTGCATTCTTCGAATGAACCAAGGAAATAGAAACAAGCTAATTAACAAAGCGGTAAACGCCGCCATGATAATTCGAAACGAAGGGTACCTAATAACATTAAGCAGCTTAATCAGCCCATGGTACTGGTAAATAAAGTTTAAGAACATAGAGTTAGCATAGCACTCGGACGCCCTTGGCAAAAGAGGTCTTTACAGTTAAGTCGCTCTCCTATGCACCGCCTCTACGCCAAAACCTTTCAGCTGTTCGCTTCTTTGAAGTTGACACTGGTGATTATGATTGGCATGGCCATGGCTCTGTTTACAGGCATGTTCTGGGACCAAACTCAAACCCTAGAAAAGCACTTAGAAGCTGTTCAAAGCCCCATCGCTCGCAAATTATTTTTGTTTTTAGAACTCAACGATGTGTTTCATTCTTGGTGGTTTGGCATCCTAGTCTTGCTGTTAGCACTAAACCTAATCGCCTGTTCGATTGCCAGGCTACCCAAGATTTGGATCGACTGCCGAAATCCTGTCAAAAAATTAGATCTTAAAAAGCTGCCACTCAAAGTAATTTTGCAGGTCTCATCTGTAAAAACGCCTATTTTTGGTCCTAAAGAAGAAACTTGGGTAGAAAACAACACGCTTTATGTATTTTTTGAGAAGCAAAAATACGCCCGTTGCGGGGTCTATGTCATTCATACAGCTCTGTTGTTTATGATGTTCGGATCCATTATTGCAACTCAAGCTGGCGTTGATGGCATGATGCTGATTCCTGAAGGTCGCTACGAACATTTAGTTTCAGCCAAAGGTCCTGGCGGGAGCTTATACTCGCATGAGTTAGGTTTTGCTGTCTCTTGCGTCGATTTCAGGCTCAAAACTTATACAGACGGCTCTCCCATGGCTTATGAATCAGACTTGGCCATTTTTGATAAAAATGATTTAAGTAAGCCGATTATCACAAAGACTATTAAGGTAAACGACCCCCTCGAATATCAAGGCTATACTTTCTATCAAGCATCGTATCAGGCCTTACAGGGCGAAAAACGTTTAAATCTAAAAATAGGCCCACATGGGGGTGTCTTAAAAAACTATCAGGTCAAACCTGGTGAGAAAATCGGCGATATTACACCCACTGAAGTCTACGAAGACTACGCAGGCCTTGGCAGCGCAGTTGCTATCAAGCAAGGCGACACAGAGTTTGTTGTTTTTCGAAAATACCCTGATTTTGACTCACAAGTTCGCCGAGGTGACTTAGATATTATTTACCAAGGTTTTGATGAACCCTATGCAACCGGCATCAGTGTGGGTAAGGTCCCTTGTGTTTCTTTTGTGTTTGCCGGATTTGTCATTATGTTTGTAGGCCTGTTTATGGCTTTTTGCATGAACCAACGCAGATATTACGCCAAAATTACGCCACTAGAAAATGGTAAGTTCGAACTTGTTTTAGGCGGGATTTCCAATCGCTACCCACAGGCTTTTGAACAGGAGTTTTT
>JBAXMC010000211.1:0-2373 GCA_037134495.1 Myxococcaceae bacterium | reverse complement strand
TATCTACTGTGTAGGCCCCAAATATTTGATTAATCTTCTGGATGCCAGAAGTAAAACCAACTCGGTTCCGCCCCGTCATGTAAGAGTAACCCAATTTTTTCGCTGCGTTAATTTGAGCTTCTTTGAGATAATAACCTAAATTTTTGCCTCTCAAACTTTCGCTAATAACAATGTCTGTCGAGTAAAAAGTATTACGCAGGCCTCTCATCGCATCTTGCAGACAACCATCTTTATCAGAGTGCTCAAGTGGGCCGCCGATGGCGAAACCAATAATTTTTTCTTTGTATCGCATCATGAGCCCAATTGATTTAGGCTGATCGAGCCAAGATTTTAGAAACTCCATGCTGTCTTGACGACTGGGCTCATAAGCTGCTTTCTCAAGCTCTTGAATCTCAGAAACATGTTTGGACCAATTTTTAGAATCCAGATTTTCTATTGTGACACCGGCCATGAGCGGCAAAACTTGTTCTGAGGTTTGTATGAAATGAACCGCAGGGGTATTTTTGAGAGCCGCCTGCAAAGCGTTAAACAAAAATTCTAACTCTTTAGAAGTCGTATCGATGTTGGTTCTAAATCGCAAAGTTTTTGTCCCAGCGATATAGACCATGAAGCCTCTTTGAAATCGTTGGTTAACCACCTTGTTGGCCATTTCAGGTGTTGGCATATCAAAGGCAAACGCATAGCCCGAGTTTCTGGGATTCAGGACCAAATCTGAGAACTGAGCTTGTAGTTTGTCTAATCGCTCTTTGGTTTCTTTCTCTAAGTCTTGATAAGGTGCATGCAAAATAGCCTGAGCCTGCAGAAACCCTTTCTGAACTTGTATGAAATGTGGTTCTTCTGGGCGCGTATCTTCCCAAGCAGACAAGACAACGCCTAACTGAGCTTTTTTGGACAGAGTGACGCAGTCGGGCCCATCTTCAAGTCCAAATGCTGTGTGATAATAAAAAGGCCCATAAAGTCCAAAACCTGTTTGAACTTCATCGAAAATGAGCGGCACCCCTAAGTCGCGCGTAATTTTTCGAAGGCCTCTGAAAAATTCTAAGTCTGCAAAATTATCGCCGCCTTCGCATTGAACAGGTTCGACAATGACAGCACAGACATTGCCTTTTTGGATCTCTTCTGAGACGCCGTCTAAAACACCAAAAGGTAAGAAACTGGCTTCATAGCCAGCAAGTTCAAAACCAGCACGTTTTTCTGGGTTATAAGTCGCATGCAAAGACATCATGCTTCGACCATGAAACGAGCCTTGAAACGCGATGATGCGTTTTCCACCAGGGCCATTCATCCGGCAAAGATCAAACGCTTTTTCGTTTGCAGTGGCCCCGCTGGTCGTAAAAGTCACGTGTTTTAGGCTAGAGCTTGCACGAGAGAGCAATAAGTTTTTGTAATCTTTTGTGGAACCTGGTTTGTTAGACAGCAAACTTTCTGTGAACAGGCCTTCGTCGAGGGATTTTTGAAAGACACCGGCACTAAACCCTAAGCCTAAAGAGGCAATCTGGCTGGCAGCATCAAATATAACCAAAGGTTCTTCGTCGATTGAAACCAAATAGGGTCCATGAGAGGCATTTAAATCTACAACAGGCTCTTTTTTTTCTTTTGGGACTAAATTGTCTCGATAGAGCCGGTCTAACATGGCTTCAGAAGCTGGCAGTTTTAAATGCTTAGGGACATGAACTTGGTCAAAATAACGATAACGCTGATCGGCAAATTCTTGATCGTGCTTTTGAACCAACTCATCAATCGAGAGACTGAGTGCTTCTCTTTCTTTTTCGAAAACAGGTAACAAAGCTTTAAGGGGTTCGGGGTGGCCATACGTTTGTCTTTGAACGGCTACGGGGTAAGTTGCATTACAGATCGCATCAATACCGGCAGGTCTATGATTACCGCTTTTACCAACGCCTCCAAAAGGTGATTTCCCTGAAACGCCATTGGTGCTGCGATTCCAGTTTAAAACACCTGAATAGGTTTCTCTAAAATAGCGTTCGAACTTGGCTTCGCTTTGCGTAAAAATAGCGTTGGATAAGCCATAAGCGCTTTGATTGGTAATCTCGATGGCTTCGTCCAGACCGTCAATAAGTTGTATGTCTAGATGTGGACCAAAGAGTTCTTCATCGATTATTTCTGTCACTTGATAAATCGATGGAGTGATAAAAGCACCACCCGGCAGAGTCTCTGCCTCGAGCAACACTTTAGAGCCTGGCAGTTTCTTGACTTGTTTTAACAAAGACAAATAGCGTTCTAGAGCAACTGGGCTTGCCAGGGGTCCCATAATGGTATCTGGATTCATGGGGTCGCCGGGCTTAATTTCACGCGCAGCTCTGACCAAAGCAGGCAATAACTTATCGGCGACTTTGCCGTCGACAAGCACTAAAC
>JBAXMC010000210.1:0-2381 GCA_037134495.1 Myxococcaceae bacterium | reverse complement strand
CTATAGCGAACACAAGAACACTTAAGTCATGCCCAGCATAGGCTTGCACAACAAAGACGAGATTTGATAGCATTTGAAAAAGGCCGCAAACGAAAAGACCTTTTAAAATCCCAAATCGACTTACGGCTAAGCCACCCAGAAACGCTCCAAATAAATTAGCAAATACACCAAATATCTTTGTGATATTGGCGATTTCAATTTTACTAAAACCAACACCCAAATAAAATGGGCTAGTCATGTTAGAAACAAACGCATCACCCAGTTTGTAGCACGTGATAAAGACTAAAATCACCCACCAGTTGGGCCTAGTCATAAAATCAGAAAACGGAGCAATTACTGCTTTTTGAAACCAGTTATGATGAGCAACAGATTCTTCATCGCGTTTGGAAGGTTCTTTGGATAGCAAAGTTGTGACTATGCCAATACCAACTAAAATGGCCATGATTTGATAAACTACAGACCAAGGCAAATAGCTGGCCAAATAAAGCGCACCGGCACCTGAAGTGAGCATTCCAATGCGATAGCCAAATACAATCGTTGCAGCACCGGCTCCTTGTGTTTTTTCGTCTAAAATATCAACTCGATAAGCATCTATCACAATGTCTTGTGTGGCTGACAAAAACGCCACTAAAACGGCTAATGCTGCCATAGACATCAAGTTTTCAGCTGGGTGCATTTGAGCAAGCGCAAAGATAGCAAAAGCCATCAAGATTTGAGACAGTAACATCCAGCTTCGACGGCGCCCTAAAATATGCGTCAACATAGGAATTGGCAAACGGTCCACCAAAGGCGACCAAAGAAACTTGAAAGTATAGGGGACTCCGACAAGAGCAAACAGGCCAATAGCTGTATTGCTACTGCCAGATTCAGCTAACCAAAAAGCCAATGTCCCAGACGTTAGCCAAAATGGCAAACCACTCGAGAAACCTAGTAATAAAATCGTAAAAATTCGTCTATCTAAATAAATCAAAACGGAGCCTCTTTCGTAAATGTCATACGTTCTCTAGAGACCGGATGATAAAACGAAAGTTTCTCTGCATGCAAGGCAATGCGGCCTTTCATTGCTGTTTTGGCACCGTACTTGATATCGCCCACGATGGGACAGCCCATATCAGAGAGATGCACACGGATTTGATTTTTACGACCTGTTTCTAAGCGAACTTCCAGGCGATAAACATCCCGGCGCTCTCTTTTTAGAAGCTTATAGTGAGTAATTGCCAATTTGGCATCCGGGCCTTCTACGGTAGAATAAACTTTGAGTTCTTTATTCTCGGCTAAAAAGCTTTCAATGCGGCCTTCTGCTTTAGCTGGCTTGCCTTCTACCAGCGCAACATAGAGTTTTTCAAAGCTATTCCAATTGGCTTCGAGTTGCTTTTCTATAGAGCCAGACTTCGCAAAAATCATGACCCCTGAGACTTTTTGATCTAGCCTATGGGTTAAGATAACCGGCGTATAATTTCGAATTTTTTTAACAAAATCTTCTACGAGAATTCCGGCAGGCTT
Organism: Myxococcaceae bacterium; assembly: GCA_037134495.1. GTDB lineage: Bacteria > Myxococcota > UBA727 > UBA727 > JABDBI01 > AER2-1. The sequence continues at coordinate 878 of JBAXMC010000210.1, read as the reverse complement.
GCAGGCCACCAAAATACTGGCATCTTCATAAAGCAAATCAAACGGCACTCTTTGTTGACGCCTGGCCGAATGTTCAACAAGTTGCAAATCGTCCGTGAGAGTTATTTCTGTGTCTGGTCTTACTACAATAGCGCCATTTACAAGCACAAAGCCGCTTTTAATCATGGTTCTAGCTTTTGTGACAGAAGCAAGTTTGAATTTTTTATGAATGGCTTGAAAGAGCTGCATGAACGAAGGCCTTAAAGAGTGGATGCGGATGTAATGGCTTGGATAAGAATTCAGGATGAAACTGACAAGCAATAAAAAATGGATGGTCTTTGATTTCGACTATTTCGACCAGGTTATTATCAGGAGACAACCCGCTAAATACCAAACCCGCTTCTTCAAGCTGTGGTCGATAAGCATTATTAACTTCGTATCGATGTCTGTGGCGTTCTAAGATCTCTTTTTTACCATAGATTTTATGTGCCAAAGTGTCTTTCTTGATCACGCAAGGATAGTTGCCAAGCCGCATGGTGCCGCCTTTGTGTGTCACATGCTGCTGGTCTGCCATAAAGTGTATGACTTGATTCTTAGCCTGAGCGTTAAATTCTTCTGAAGTCGCATGTTCTATGAGGGCTTTATGACGAGCCATCTCAATCACGGCAATTTGCAGACCTAAACAGATCCCTAAAAAGGGTATTTTGTTTTCGCGAGCATATTTAACCGTTTCGATTTTACCTTGAGTCCCGCGTTCTCCAAAACCGCCTGGAACCAAAATAGCATCCAGATTTTTTAAGCAATTTTCAGCTCCATCACGCTCAATTTCTTCAGAATCTATGTAGGAAAAATTGATTTTAACACCACAGACAATGCCTGAGTGTATCAAAGCTTCGTTG
>JBAXMC010000209.1:0-2389 GCA_037134495.1 Myxococcaceae bacterium | reverse complement strand
TCGATTTGAGGCTGAATTTTAGCGTTAAAGTTCAGAACTTCTGGGCTCTATTTTCTCGATCTTTACAGCGATTATTGATGCACATTGTTTCGGATCTCGTTGTGAAAAGTTTAATTTGTTTAGTTGAGACACGAGTTTCCCTGCTTCACCTTGCTCGACAAAATCTAAGACTATGAAATTGGGCAACCGACCTTGTTCTTGACAACATTTCACAACACACTCAGCAATGGATCCAAAGCTATTTATCTTTACATAGTCTCGTGTCATAGACCAGGGAACTTCATAAAAATGGTTCATAACAAATAAATCATTCGTTAAACTTCGCCCTTCTCCTCTCATTTCGCAATGCGGAAATTGGCCAAGATCATATTTTGTCTCTCGATAAGACGCTATATTAACAAATCCATCGGACCTATTATCGCTAAAAATGACAAGTCGCTGATTCATTTGGCGCATTTCTTTGAGTGTTTTCCAGTGAGTGACATCTTGTTGAATCTTTCCAGCACTTATCTCTTTAAAGAGAAACTGAGCTAAACCCGTTTTCTTTAAAAGAGCTTTCAGAGGTTTTTGACTCTGCTCTCCCAAATAGCTTTCTAAATGAAGTGTAATAATAGCAGCAGGATCCTTCTGCAACCAACCTTTTACATGTTTTAAGAAAGTTTCAAATTTGGGCGGAGCATCTAACCTTGTGAGCAGAGTTAAAGGACAACCCCCAAAATAAAGTCCTATCTTATCTTTGTTTTCATGACACAAAGCAATATACGCTTTTTCTCCAGAACCAGGATTGTACCAGTAGAGGTCTAAGAAAAATCCGCGAACCCCGAATTCATACTGTCGCTCGTAACTCAACGATTGATTATTATTAACCAACCAACCATCTTCAGAATTATTGAACGCATTGTGGCTCGATAACCAAGCCATCTGATTGTACAGGCGAACATCCGTAACATCTTCTTGTGCAAAAAGATCACCCAGGCCCACTCCGTTCCATCCTTGGAACAGCAAAAAAAGCAATAAGAGGATGATGGTTCCTGACTTCATAGGCATACGCGTATCAAACAATTTCTATCTCAAGTCTTCTGAATTATACCTTTCCAAGTAATCTAGCATGTTCTGAGTTCTCTGAGGCAAAGAGTGAGAGTGATTTTTCACCTGAAAATAATCATAAAAAGATTTTACATAGAGATGACGAAGTGTTCGATCAACATTTTCTGCTCGAATAATACCAAGCAAATTAGACAATTCTTCCAAGTACTCGTCTACATCAGAACGTTTATCGGCTAAAACTAAAAAAGCACGTTCCCAATCCTTGCAGTGTCCGAAAATACGAATACTTCCTGGAGTCTCAAGCAGTAAATTCTCAGTACACGAAACACTCCCAGAAGCAAAAGCGGAAAATGTTGTCAAAACAGAAAAAATAACCACAAAATAAGACATTAAAACCTCCATTCTCTCAAAATATTCCAAATTGCAGGATTAAACCTAACAGAAGATAGAGATCAGGTCAAATTTGAGCGGAATCGCATCACCCTACAAACCCCTCCAAACTAGCCACTCTTAGTTTCCACTCGACGTCACCTAACTTTTTACCAATGCTGGTTTTGGGCATACCGGCTATCCAAGCTTGAGCACCCGCAAATATCGAAAGCCCTTGGGTATCACGTATGAGTACAGCCCCTACGCCACTGCCATTTGGCGCGTTTAAGTCAGCCTGATATAAAGCCGAAAGTATTTTGTTGGTGGGGCTCGAAGCCTTCAACTTAAACGTTACACTCCCTCGCTGGTCTCTGGAACGGATGCGCGTTACGTGACCATCAGCACCGACTTCATCACTAAAACCTTCGGTGGCCATTTCAATGTGGACAAAATCATCTTCAGCAAAACCTTCGATGGGAATCCCGTTAAACGTGATGGAATATTGATGCGGATCATATTCATGAAAGCTCATAAACTTACTACTCCTGCGATTTTAAGTGCATGAATGGCCCCGGCCAAAGTGCCAGAGAACGATACGTTCGGCAAAAGACGCTTTGCTTTATCATCGTCACGAATATCAGCAACTCTGGGCGCATTCACAGTAGGCTCTGGATAAGAAGCCAACACGCCCGCAGAGATTGCTTCTTTGAGCTGGCCCATGATTTCACACCGCACTAAATCAACGCCTTTATCTGTGTAGGGAATCTTTTTGTTTTTGAGCAGCAGCATAAAAATGCGCTCTTGCAAACGCGCATGAAGCCAGTCGATACCACGCATTGTATCGATATATTCACCGGACACACATTTGCCTTGTAGAGTCACACCTACATCGTTGATGGTCGTGTAGCGATTGATATGATTGGCATCGAGCTGACTCGCTTGCCCTGTGCTCAGGGCATATTGTTTGATAGCA
>JBAXMC010000208.1:0-2482 GCA_037134495.1 Myxococcaceae bacterium | reverse complement strand
GCATAAATAATGATTAAATCTCACACTTCTAATAACACTGGTTATAGTCCTGTTATTTCATTTGGCTTTTTTAGAAACCTACTTGTTGGAGTTGTTTATCCAAATTCAGCCTCAGCTTCAGATGTGAGAAGTATTCATGAGTCAGCAGTGAATATGCATGAATCAGCAGCAAAAGTTCTTGCGGAGTCGTCTGAGCTACATCTGAAAACTAGAGAAATGATTTCTGAGATAGATGAGTTATGTCAGTCATCAAATTATTTGAACGGAGCATAAGTTCGGGACAAAAATCCCATTTTGGCCTCGCGGTGGCGTGCGAACAGATATCCATGACTTGCTGTGAGTTCCTTGTCACAAACAACAAAGGAGACGTAATGAACAAGAAAGAATTGATTGGCGCGATTAGTCAAAAATCAGAATTAACAAAAGTGGATTCAGAGAGCGCATTAAATGCTGTTATCAGCTGTATAACCGACGCCCTTGCGCAAGGAGATTCGATTGTGCTGCCTGGGTTTGCAAGCCTTTCAGTGAAAGAGCGTGCGGCACGTACGGGTCGTAATCCTTCAACGGGCATAGTCATTAATATCGCTGCCAGCAAAACAGTCGGCTTTAAAGTGGGTTTGAAGTTAAAAGAAGCCATTAATGGCTGATGAATCGGGGCGGGTTTTAGTAAAAACCCGCCCTTTTTTGTAGTTATATTAGTCGACGAGGAAAGGCTCGTGATACTGCAGATGACAGCGGACCTAAGCCTTAAAATTACGATAAATACAGATGTTGAGATTCTTTCGAAAATCGCGTATTACAAGACCAGTAATCAATGCAGTTACCATTAAAGAAGCAAAACAGGCGCTCGAAGAAATTCAAAAATTGGATGCCAGTAATAATATGAGTGATTTATCAAAAGCATTGTTGATGATTAGCGATACTGAGAAAAAATATCCTTTCTGCAGAGGGACTGTTTTTTACTATAGAGGAGAAATTATTGAGTCTATGTCTAAAAACAGCGATTTTAATAAATTGGGCCCTGCCAAAAAAAACATAATAGATCTCCGAAAAAAATAATCGCTCGCTTTTAGAAAAGTGGCAATATTTGAGTGATAGGGAATGCGTACGAAACCGTGGGATTTTGTACGGGGGGATTTTGCTATGTACAAAAGCATGTGCTTTTAGTTTCGTACGTGTGTTATGATTCGTACTTCCATTTCGGATGGAGTTTCTCTCGACTCCCCTGTTTTTCCTGGATGTCAAACATATTCGAGACAATCAGGGACAAGATATCACGTGAATCAAACTCAAAGCGTGTTCTAAATAGATGGCTAACAAGAGGTTGGTTATGGTTTAATTTGATACATTGCATTTTGAAATCCTCTATGCGCTCAGAATAAATCTCTGGTAAAAGCATCGGCCAAATTCCATAAATAACATTTTTTCCTTGGTAGCAAACAATCCGGGCATAAATAATGCTGTCAATGTTCAAACTCGCCCCCAATTGTTTATCAAAAATATGGTGCTCAATACCAAACAGCAAATCTACTAAAACGATAGAGCCATCAGGGTCAATACTTTTGACCTTATAATAACTGAAATATGTGGCATTAAGAAGATCGCCCTTTCAACCACGAAGTGCAACAGCGGTTATAAACTAAGCAGTAACTAGAGTGAGTCACGGAAAGTTGATAGTCTCAAAGTGTGAACAAGGAGATTATCATGCCAGAAGGCTACCATCACGTGACTCTAGAAATAAGGTCTCAAATTTACGCATTAAAAGCAATAGGAACATCACTGCACAAGATTGCTGATATCGTTGAACGCGATGCGTCAACGATTAGCCGTGAAATTAAGCGCAATACAGGCGGTAGAGGCTATCGCTATAAACAAGCAGATGCAAGGGCTGTAGAGCGTCGAGCAGATGCAAGCCGGACACCTCAAAAACTCACTCCGACGCTTGTAGCAATCATCGAAGAAAAGCTTCTGGAAGAGTGGAGCCCAGATCAAATTTCGGGTCGCTTAAAAGACAAGGATATCGCCAGTATTAGTCATGAGGCTATTTACCAGCATATTTGGAAAAACAAGCATGCTGGTGGAGTTCTGTACAAACAGTTGCGTCATAATGGTAAAAAGTACAACAAACGATCTTCTGGCAAAGCGGGTCGTGGTTGTATTCCAAATCGTGTCGATATTACTGAGCGTCCCAAAATCGTTGAACAGAAAGCGCGTATTGGCGATTGGGAGGGTGACACAGTAATTAGCGCCGTCAGTAAAACAGCCATTTTAACCGTTGTCGATCGTCATTCAAAATTCACCCGCATAAAAAAGCTTGGGCGAAAAACTGCTGAGAATGTGCGCATTGCAATGAAAGAAGTAATGGGCTCATTACCTTATCCAGTCTTCACTGTGACCTATGACAATGGCATGGAGTTCGCTGCCCACCAAGGCATTGCAGCCGACCTAAATGCACATTGTTATTTTGCAGCCCCCTATCATT
>JBAXMC010000207.1:0-2505 GCA_037134495.1 Myxococcaceae bacterium | reverse complement strand
GTTTTAATGTCAGAACTCTGTTTTTTCATAATTCCAACAGCCGCAACGGCTTCCAACGGCAAAGCCGTTGCTGAAAAATGTTTATTTTACAGAGACTTATATGCTTCACAACGGCAAAATGGCTCTTTTCTCCAAATCCCCTATAGGTATTAATTATTTTTAGCTTGATTGTCTAACAAGAGAAAGCATATGTATAGATAATTCCTCCTTAAAGCCGAGTAAAACCAGAAAAAACCTTAGACTTAAAGCAAAATACCCTGTTATTGACAGCCATTGGAGCCGTTGGAACCCGCTATAACACTGCAACTAAAATCGTTCAAAAAATCAGCGCAGCCTCAAAAAAAGACTTGCAAAGCCGCGCTCAGCTGATACATAAAACGTAGTTTCATTTGTTTTACTTCTTTAAATCGGAGTCAAGTTTGCTCTTCTCAAAATTCAAAAACGTTTACGACAACCTTCCCAAAACAGAATCAATTAGCTGGCCAGAGTTCATCCATCGTTACAGCCAGCACATCATTGTTTCAACGAAAGAATCAGCACCTGCCATTTCACCGGCCGAATGGCCAGCAGGACTCGAACGAAAGAAAGAGGATGTCTTGCGTGTTCACTTTGCAGCACTCGATTTAGACGGCGTTTCCAGCGAAGTTGTAGACAGATTGAAAGCATTTTTGGAATCAACCAGCTATCTCATGTATACAACGTGGTCGCACGCAGAGTCTGTTGAAAAATCTGGTTTGTCTTATCTGCGTGTATTTATTGAGCTCTCTAGGCCCGTAGAAATTCATGAATGGCGATATTTCTGGTCTAATCTCAACCAGTTTACAGGTGGCTTCTTAGATGAAGCCTGCAAAGATGCGGGTCGAATTTATTTTGCTCCATCTGTTCCCAAAATATCACCCCTGAACTGGATTTTAGCTCAAGAAAAAACTCCGTTAAACGTAGAAACAATTTTAAGACAAAACGTAGTTTTTAAAAATACTCCGAATCCTGCGGGGACATCAAATCACAGCATCACCCGTGAAGCACTTGTATCATTAGCCAGGGGCCTTCGGGCACGTGCCAATCCAAATCAGCAACAGCTTGGCCTGGCTCTCAAAAAAGTCCTTGATAAAGAACCATTCGCTGAACCTGGTGAACGTGACAGCACAATCTATAAACTGGCCTGTTTGCTTGCAGAACAATGGCCCGAAGCTAAGCCAGAAGATTTGGCTAGTTATTTCAAGCTCAGCCTAGTTGAAATGGCTTCTCTGGATTCCAATTCCCCAACTCTTGAAGATGTCATTGAAAAAATTGCTCGCAAGCAAGGCGAAGTCAGAGCACGCAGAGAACATGAGACCCAGTCTCAAAATGAATTTTTGGAGACACGCATCCTTGAAGCTTTTTCCGGAAAGCGCAGTCATGGCTATACGCCAGAAGAAATCGAACAGTTTGCAGCTGACGCCGGCGTTCCTTCTAGAATTTTTAAAAAACGTTGGATTATTGACTGTGAAGGTTCCAATTATCTGTTCGTTAATGGCGATTATTTACCTCCCGTGTCAACTGCTCGCTTGGTTATAACAGCGCTTGACGCTTTAGCCCCTGCACACACAGTCGATGTCACTGTTGAGAATATAACAGCTCGTGGACGTCGAATTCTCAAAACAGAGAAAGAGCTTTTCAGAGATTATGGAACAACAGCCTCGAAAGTTATAGCCGATATGTCAGCTCAACGATCTAGCTATGATTGGGAAACCCGTATTTTTACGGAGGCTGTTTGCCCTTTGCGGAATCTGAAACCTGAATTTAGTCAGAATGTTGATCAATACTTGCGAATCTTTGCGGGTGAACATCAAGAAAAACTTTTGGACTGGATTGCTACGGTCACATGCGTCCAATCTCCTACGGCGGCTCTTTATTTGCATGGAGTGAGTGGAGCCGGAAAAACTCTGTTACCACATGCCCTGGCTAGGATATGGAAACTGGGCGGAGCAACCGAACTTGTCGATGTAGTCGAATCTTTCAATGCGTCTTTGGCTAGTTGCCCAATTGTATTGGCTGATGAGCATCTGCCTAGAATCTTAAAAAAAGAAGGCAGTTCCGCCGACATCAGAACGTTTATTCAGGCCAGAAGCCGGCCACTGAGACGCAAGTACAAAGGTCCAGCTGAAATTGTAGGTTCAGCACGACTGATCATGACAGCAAACAACATGAATCTCTTAGGAAACAGTGAGTACTTAAGCTCTGAAGACGTTGGCGCGCTCCAAAATCGAATTCTCTATATTTATTCAGATAAAAACTCCGAAGACTTCCTAAATTCTTTAAGCCATGATGAACGAGAGGATTTTGTTAAGGGTGATATCCTTGCCAAACATGCTCTATGGCTACGAGACAATCGAAAAGTAGAAATTGGCCCTCGACTATTAGTCCCTGGTAATACGAGCCGCTTTCACAATTCACTAGCAACTGCTACTGGTATTCGATCCGCGCTATGTGATTGGATAACCAGCTATCTTCAAGAGCCAAAAA
>JBAXMC010000206.1:0-2577 GCA_037134495.1 Myxococcaceae bacterium | reverse complement strand
TGGTACTGCACGGGCAACCGTGTGGGAGAGTAGGTCGTTGCCGAATTTGTTTCCCCGGTCCCCATAGAAATATGGGGACTTTCTAGATTGTTTTCTGTTCATGTCAATTTCGTCTTCAGCAAACCTCGTTGAGTGGAGTCCGGCAATCATTGGAACAGGCATCTCTTTATTGTAAGCACATGTTTTGGCTTCAAGATGCGCGAATGGCTAAATACTGTTCGTAGCGTTTAGGTGAGGCTTGCTCTTTAATCAAACAACCTGGTTCTTGTAAGTGCTGGCAATCGCGAAATTTGCACGGGGTTTCGGCAAATTTTTCAAAACCTGGAAAATAATGTGCGATTTGGTCTGAGCTTAAATCGACAGGAGCGAAATCTCGAACGCCAGGGCTGTCTATGAGCTCACCACCAGAGGGCAACTCAAATAGAATAGAACCTGAGGTTGTGTGCTTTCCTTGAGCGTTGTGGATGCTCAGAGCCCCTGTTGCTTGCTCTGCTTCTGGAACAAGTAAATTCATGAGTGAACTTTTACCTGCACCAGAAACACCCACAAAAATAAAACGCGCTTTTTGGTCTAGAAACTTTGTGAGCTCATCAATGCCTACTAAAATGGGAACGCTTGCAGAAAATTCTTCGCGCATGCTCTGAGCAAATTCTGCCGAACCAGGAAGATCTGTTTTCGTGACCATGATAAAGGGTTTAATATGTTGGGCGCGACAAGAAATAATTACTTGGTCAATAAAATAAATAGGCGTTTTGGGTGTTACTGAAACAACAATGCCGACGTAGTCAAGATTAGCTGCGAGAACTTGATTTCCAAAAGGTGTTTTTCGAATCAGCTCATTTTGGCGTTCTAACCGGACCAGTCTTTCGTCCGTAATTTGGACTTCGTCACCGACAACATGACCCGATTTTCGGCCGACCTTAATGCGTGATACAGTCCCCAGGCGGTCTGAAACGAGGACTTCTACGCCGAAATGTGCTTTAATTTTGCCGTTTTTCATGATTTTAGTTGACCTTTTATCTCATATCAGACAACAAATGTCTTAGCAAAAGCCGAATTGGGCTTTTACAAATGAAAAGGATGAACAATGACAAAAACAGAACTCGTCGATTTCGTATGCAAGAACCAAAGTGGCCTTACCAAAAAGGCAGGCGCTGAAATCATTGATGCCGTGTTTGATGCAATGCAACACAGCATTAAGAAAGATGAAAAATTCGCCTACCCAGGTTTCGGTACTTTCGTTGTCCGCTCACGTAAAGCACGCACTGGCCGTGACCCACGTACAGGAACTGAGATTAAAATCAAAGCTTCCCGCACTGTTGGTTTCAAACCAGCTCGCGCATTCAAAGATCAGCTATAGTTAGAAAACGAAAAAGCCTTTCGATTTATTCCCGAAAGGCTTTTTTTATTGGCTTGCCAGCCGAAGCTTCAGCGCAGGCTGGTGGTCCCGGTAAGACTCGAACTTACGACCTCCACCTTGTAAGGGTGGCACTCTACCAACTGAGTTACAGGACCCCACTTGATAGCGCAAACATAAGAGTCCTATCGTAGAAGTCAATATGGAACTCCTAGAAAAAGTCATCAAAAATCCAAAAGAAGCTTTTACGATTGCGGATGCGGCAACAGCTAGCGGACTTTCTTTTGCTGAAACAGAACGTGGCTTATATGCGCTGGTGGCTGAGTTTCGAGGCGAGTTGATCCCCACTGAAAAGGGGGAATTACTGTTCAGATTTCCGACTGGTTTTTCGAAACCTTGGGAAACGACAGAAGCTTTAGATTTATTTTTCAAAAAAATTAAGAAGAGTGCCTTAGGTGTTGCCAAGTTTGTAGTCAGAGCCTGGATCACGATCGTGATGGTTGGCTATGTCGCTATTTTTGCAGCGATTTTAATCGCTCTGTCTTTTGCAAATAAATCAGATCGTGACGATAGGGGCGGAAATTCTTTCGGGCATCTGATGATGTTTGACATGCTGTTTCGTGTGATTCTAGATTCTCTTTTTTGGACGTTTCATCCTTTTTCGCCTTACAGGCGCAGTTCACAAAACAAAGGCGGAGCATTTTATGAAAAAGTAAATCGTTTTTTCTTTGGACCAGAAGAAGCGCCTGTTGATCCATTAGAAAATAAAAGACGTGTTTTAGAAGAGATCAGGGCAAAACAAGGCAGAATCGGTTTGCTCGATGTCTTGCGTGTAACAGGTATGACGCGTGAACAAGCAGATCCCTTTTTAGCGGCTCTGATGCTCGAGTATAACGGAGATGTTAAAGTTTCGGAGTTTGGTGGGATTACGTATTCTTTTCCTGAACTTCGAAAAACAACTCAGTTAAGTTCTAGTTTTCTTGCAGAGCCTGGTTGGCTGAAGAAAAAACTACTGGCACCGCTGACAGGGAATCCTGCAGGTTCTAATATGCTGATTGCGGGTCTAAATGGCTTTAATCTATTGATGAGCATGGTTGCTATTTCAGAAGGTTGGACGGTTGAAAAACTATCTTGGATCTTTAGAGGGGTGCCTCCGCACATGATGCCACAAGATTTCGGAGCGCCGTTGATACTTGGTTGGATTCCATTTTGGTTTTTTT
>JBAXMC010000205.1:0-2578 GCA_037134495.1 Myxococcaceae bacterium | reverse complement strand
TTACTAAAGCCTATAAAGGGGGCAAGGCAAAGCTCTGCCCCCTTTATAGGCTAATAGGCTTTAAATATATCTAACACGCTTAAAATTGTCCTCATCACAAACCTCCTCTTGACGTCTAAGCTTTTTAATGGGCAACTTGCTAAGAGGTATTTTATATGAAGTGTCAAAACGCATAATATCTTTTTTCAAAATAAAAAAGAATTTCAATCAATTGTGTTGATGTTCCTGATGTTTTTGGTGTCAGAGAACATGTATTTCGGTGATCGTAAAACACCCACGACACTCCTGATTGATGAGGCTTGGGATTTGCTTCATGGCGAAGGATCAAAAACTTTTATCGAAGGTTTGGCGCGCCGCGCGAGAAAATATTGTGGTAATATCATCACTGGAACGCAGTCAGTAAACGATTACTACAAAACATCTGCCACTATTGCCGCCTTTGAAAACACTGACTGGATTGTACTTTTAGCGCAGAAAAAAGAGTCAGTTGAGCTGCTAGAAAAAAGTGGCCGCATTGTGATGAATGATTCACTAAAGCAGACCCTAAACAGCTTGCGAATGGTTGATCATCAATACTCAGAAGCTCTGATCTATGGTCCAAGAGGCTCTGCTGTTGGAAGATTAATTCTTGATCCATACTCGATTGCCCTCTACTCATCAAAGGCTCAAGACTTTGCCAGAATTACTGAATTATCACAGCAAGGTCATACCTTGGCAGAAGCGTTAGAAAAAATTGCTGACGAAAAAATAGCAGAAAAAGAAACGAGTAAAAAGCAGAGATTTTTTGGGTTTGAAGAATTTCAAAAAGTTTTCAGATATACTGAATCAAAAGTTCAGAATGGAGAAATTGCAGATCCGTCAGCTGGCTTAGAAGAAGCCTTCGAAGCAGTAGCGCAAGAGAGACTTCAGGTGATACTATCTCATCAACCTTCTCATCGCAAGGAGGTGATGTTATGAAAATCCTGAATCAATTCACCCCTCTATTTGAAAAGCTAAAACCGCAGAAATTTCTCATCACTCTTGTTGTTGCGACATCAATCATTTCGTCTTTCACCACTTACAAATTTGTTTCAAAGGACTCGCCGCATATTGCTGTTGTTGATCTCGCCTACCTGAATAATGATTTTATTATCAAACTCTCTCGCTATCTAACCGAGAATAAGATGGATGACGAATTGGCAGAACAAATTGTGAAGACATACCTCAAGAGCTTAGAATCAATCATCGCTGACATAGGTAAAAAAAGTAACTACGTCCTACTTCAGAGGCAGATGGTCGTTTCGGAAAACATTTCAGATGTCACCAAAGATATTGAGAAGGCACTTTTTGAAAGTGTTACCGCGCAGATAAAAGCGTACAACAAGCAGGGCAGAACAGGTGTTAGCAAGGATGATCCAGAAGCAAAAATCCAACTCGAACTACCCCTCAACAACTAATAAATTTTATGAAAAAACTTGCCAAAAGAGTCACAAATAAAATCGCTGAAATACAACGTCTTCATCGTATAGAAATTTCGATTATAGCACTACTCACAGTACTGTTCGTATGGTTTTTGAATGGTTACGAATTTGTTTTAAACCACAGTGAATCTTTACCACTGAAAGCGATCATCATCAAAAAAAACAAGCTGCCGGTTGAGAAGGGAGATATTTTTGTGTTCTATGTGCGCAATAATCCTGCCTATCAGAGCAAGGAAGTGAAGTTTATTAAAATGCTCGGGGGCAGCGCTGATGATGTCATTTCAATAAAAGCATCAGAAACACTTAAAACATTAAAAACTGAAGAAAGTGCTGAATCGCCTTTGAAGACGCTTTTGGTAAATGGTGCGGAAATTGGTAAGATCAAAACTGAATCACTAAAGGGAATGGCGCTGCACCAAGTGTCAGAAGGAAAAATCCCGCCTCATAAATTCTTTGCCTACACAACACACACAGATTCCTACGACTCACGCTATTCAGAAATTGGCCTCATAGATGAAAAAGACATCATTGGTACTGCTGTTTTTGTTTTTTAGTGGAGCTGAGTTGGTAGCAAAAGATTTTGGTGTGCAGGGACAAACCTTTCCCATCAAAGAAGAAAGCTTTCTGGCTCAGGTTCACAAGAAACTAAAAATCGCCGAAAAAGAAGGTAAGATTGCCAAGCTGCAAAATGAAATGAAGCAGCGAACCGTTGAGCGCGCCAATCGTTTGCAGCCAGTTGATGGCATTACGAAAGCCACAGAGAATCAACAGTGGGTGTACGATCCTTCAATCTCCCTGCCTTATGATTTAAAAGACCAAGTTGGAAAGGTCTTTTATCATGCTGGAACGCAAGTCAATCCATTGGACAAAATTCCACTATCAAAAGCACTGATCTTTATTGATGGTGATGATGCGAAGCAAGTAAGTTGGGCGTTAAAAGAAAACAAAAAGAGGCACTCAAAAACCAAGCTAATCCTTGTCAAAGGTGGTGTGATAGATTTGATGCGCAGTAAGAAGATCAGATTTTATTTTGATCAGAACGGTACTTTAACGAAGAAATTTTCTATCACACATGTCCCTGCGCTAATAGAGCAGGGTGAAGATTCTGGTAACAAAAA
>JBAXMC010000204.1:0-2581 GCA_037134495.1 Myxococcaceae bacterium | reverse complement strand
ACAGCTTGGTATGACTCTACCTCCACAGTACGATGAGTCTGGTGAAGAGCAAAACATGAACCCAGAAGTTGAAGCTCGTTTGGCTCCAATGTTGGCACAAGCTGCGCAGCGGTTATTGCAACAAAACCAATCACAGGCCCAGCAAAAACAAGCCCAGCAACAAGCTCAAGATCCAATCGTTCAAATGCAACAACAAGAACTTCAACTTAAAGCGCAAGAGCAACAACGCAAAGTTAAAAAAGATGAAGTTGATGCCCAACTCAAAATGGCTCAAATTGATGTTGAAAAACAACGCATTCAAACCCAAGCCAAAATTGATGGAAGCAAAGCATTGATGAACCAATCTATGCAGAAGAAAACCTTGTTGGTTAATTCAGGGGTTGATTTGTTAAAGAACTACACAGGTAGAAAACACGAAGAGAAAAGACAACAAAAAGAGTTGTTTGCTAAAGGGTTAGACAATGCCCACAAACACGCAGGGATTCAAAACAAACCAGAAAAGAAAGGTGACTAATGGACGTAACTGACGTTTTAGTGGACGAACTAAATAAGAAGGTTGAGCAGTTAAAAGAATGGATAGCAAGCGGACAAGCGCAAGAATATCCAAGTTACCAAAAAACGTGTGGCGAGATTCGAGGTCTGCTAATTGCACGGGGATACATATTAGACCTCAAACAAAAATTGGAGAACTCGGACAATGAGTGAACTAAACCTTAGCCAAGCGGTGGACCTGTCGGTTGTGCTAAATAAAGAAGCAGAAGAAAGAGCAAAACAGCTTCCAATCCCACAAGGATATAGAATTTTGTGCGCAATTCCTGAAGCGGAAGAAGCATTTGATAGCGGTATTATTAAGTCAGACGAAACCCGTAGGCATGACGAACTTTTAACTACAGTGTTATTTGTTGTAGATATGGGACCTGATTGTTATGCGGATAAAACTCGTTTTCCAAATGGTCCGTGGTGTAAAAAGGGTGATTTTATCCTTGTACGCCCAAATGCAGGTACACGCTTGGTTATACATGACCGAGAATTTCGCATTATTAACGATGACTCTGTGGAGGCTGTAGTTCAAGACCCCCGTGGAATCAAACGTAAATTTATTTAAGGAGGCCGGACATGGCTGAATTTGAAAAAGTAGAATTTGAATTTCCAGATGAAGTAGAAGCTAAGGGTAAACCCGAAGAAAAAGAAGTATCTGCGGAACCAGAATTAGAGATTGAGGTTGAAGACGATACTCCCCCAGAGGACCGCAACCGTAGACCTGCAATGGACCCAGAGGCTGTCAAGAAGCTGGAAGTTGAGGTAGATGAGCTAGATAAATATAGCGCTGAAGCCAAAGACAAAGTAATTAAAATGAAGAAAGTTTGGAATGATGAACGCAGACGAGCGGACTCAGCCGAACGAGAACAGAGGGAAACCTTACGAGCTGCCGAGAAGTTAATGGCAGAAAACAAGCGCATGAAGGAAATGATTGCTAACGGCGAGAAAGAATATGTCGCGGCAATGAAAGGTTCTGCCGATATGCAGCTTGAAATGGCTAAAAGATCGTATAAAGAAGCTTATGATTCTGGCGATTCTGATAGGGTTTTAGATGCACAACAGGCTATTACAGAAGCAACTTTGCGTTTAGATAAGGTAAAGAATTTTAAACTACCCCCTTTACAAGAAGATAAATTTGAGGTACAAAGGGAAGAACAGTACCAACCTCCACCAAAACCAGACGACAAAGTAATGGCTTGGCAGGAAGAAAATCTTTGGTTCGGACAAGACGAAGAAATGACTGCATCTGCACTTGGCTTACATGAAAAGCTAAAACGTCAGGGGGTCGTGGTTGGATCTGATGAGTATTACGCAACGTTGGACAAAACAATGCGGAAACGGTTCCCAGAGGAATTTGATGAACCGGAAGAAGTAGCGGTTAAAGCAAAGGAAGACGCTCCGAAAGCAAAACCCAGCACGGTAGTGGCGCCTGCGACAAGAAGCACCGCTTCTAAAAAAGTCAAGTTAACAACGACACAAGTAGCGTTGGCTAAAAAACTTGGTCTTACCCCAGAGCAATACGTCCGTGAACTTTTAAAAATGGAGGCCTAATATGGCTGGCAACAAACTTAGTAGAGAATTAGATACCAGAGAATTAAATGAGCGTCCAAAGCAGTGGCAGCTCCCAGAACTTCTCCCAGAGCCCGACAAGCAGGCTGGGTATTCATACCGTTGGATTCGTATTTCTACGCTTAATGCACCAGACCCACGTAACTTGTCTGCGAAGATGAGAGAGGGTTGGGAGCCTGTAAGAATAGAAGAACAACCAAAATTTCAACTGCTAGCTGATCCAAATAGTCGCTTTAAGGACAATATTGAAATCGGCGGGTTATTACTCTGTAAGACTCCAACTGAACTTGTGGAACAAAGGAATGCTCATTTCCAGAAACAATCGCAAAATCAGACGGAAGCTGTAGATAATAATTTAATGCGCCAAAGTGACCCACGGATGCCTCTCTTTACTGAGCGGAAATCAACAAGTACCTTTGGTTCTGGTTCTTAAATTTAATTAGGAGTTTTTAAATGGCTTATCCTACCGTTT
>JBAXMC010000203.1:0-2585 GCA_037134495.1 Myxococcaceae bacterium | reverse complement strand
AGGAGGCTCAAACTGAGCATCTAATTCGAATAAACGTTGAATTCGTGCAGCAATTTTCTCAGGTGGTTCTTTCCAACTATCTATCTGGTGGAAAAACTTTTGATAATAATAATTTCGTTCTGCCCAAAGCTCTTTGGCATTTTTAGCTAGAGGACGTTTGGTATTACGAGAGAGTCTCTCTGCCAAAACTTCATAAGGAGCTCTCAGACAAAAAACAGAATCTTTTGAAAAAAGTTGCCGATTGGCTCTAGGGATCAAAGCGCCGCCACCGGTCGCAATAATTTGGCCAGATTTTTGAAATAACTCAAAACAAAGCTGTCTTTCTAACTCACGAAAAAAAGGCTCTCCGTAGTCAGCAAAGATTTCCGATACCGTCTTGCCTTGGCGTTGCTCCATGGTTCGGTCCATGTCGATAAAAGACATACCCATGTTTTCGGCCAAAATACGGCCAATTCGGCTTTTGCCAGTGCCCATAAAGCCCGTTATCACCAAGTTTCTTAGAGCCATAGAGCACACACATCCATACTGATAGCGACTGCATAGTGAATCGCAATGCCAAGTATAACCGAGTTATTTTTATAACTTAGGTAACCCAAAATAAGACCCGCAAAAATAGAAGCGAGACATTCTGGAAACGGCTTTCCAAAATGAATCATACAGTATGGAATCACCATCACAAAAACAGATTCAATGCCAAAACGTTCTTTCAGACCATGAACCATGAATCCTCGAAAGAAAAATTCGAGTCCGATAAATTGCAAAAGATAAAAAGTTTCCCAAATTAACAAATTTGGGTACCAACTTTCTCCATAAGACATTCTGTAAAAGGGGTAATGGCTCTGGAAATTAGGAGTTTGAGAACAAATATAAACCACAGGCATCATGAAAACAAACATAGCCAAGTAGACTTGCCAGTTTTTAAAAGCGCCTTTGAGTTTAAACCCGTAAGCTGCCAAATTCTGTTTAAAAACCAATTTAATTAATAAAAGTGGAATCACAAAATAAAAGAAAAAACTCTGAGACGCCCAAAATACAAGCCTATGTAGCTGAGTTCCCATGGGAATATAGCAAAAATGGTTAAAAGTAAGACACAAAGCAGTAGCCAAACAAACCACACCCACTTTTATATCGATTTTTTCTCTGATAAGACTTTGAATCATGTCACCTTCTACCATGCTTTTTACCGCTGGAACAGCCGATGCCGGTCTGCGCTTAGATGTTTTCTTGTCCAAGCAGCTTCCTGACGTCTCACGTTCACGAATTCAAGCCTGGCTAGAATTACAGGGCGAGAAAATTTCAAGACATATCAAAGAAGACGAAAGCATATCGCTTCATGTTCCTGAAACGAAACCCAGCAACTTAGAAGCTCAAGATTTACCACTCGAAGTTATCTATGAAGATAATGACTTAGTGGTCATCAACAAGCCTGCTGGCTTAGTTGTACACCCTGGTGCAGGTAACCCTGATGGGACTCTGGTAAATGCCCTGCTCTTTCGTTTCCCAGGTCTTTGTGTTGGGGATGAAGAACGCCCAGGAATCGTGCACCGATTGGATAAAGACACTTCGGGTCTCATGGTTATCGCACGCCATGACAAGAGTCATCAGACCTTAAGTGAAGCTTTTAAAAATCGAGAGATTCAAAAAATCTATCGAACTTGGTGCGTAGGTACTTTTAATCAGGATCATTTTGTTCTCAAAACAGGACACAAGCGACATCCGACACAAAGAATGCGCTTCACAACCAAATGTGACACAGGCAGAATTGCACACTCGGCGTTTACTGTACTGAGCACTCAAGATAAAACAACTGAATTACGTGTAGAAATTTTTACCGGTAGGACCCATCAAATCAGGGCTCAGTTAGCTGATATTGGACATCCGATTTTAGGCGATACTCTCTATGGTGGGCCTACTATTCCTGGTTTTAACCGCCATGCTTTGCATGCCGAAGAACTGCGTTTTGAACACCCAATCACCAAAGAACCCATGCACTTTCAAATTGTGAACAAATTTCCAGAACTTGGCACTTAAATTTGACAAACAAACAGAAATTCCTTACGATCAAGTAAGGAGCCCTAGATATGACAACAGCTACCATGACCAGCAAAGGTCAAATAACGGTCCCCAAAGAAGTGAGGCAGTTTCTTCACTTAAATTCAGGAGACAAACTTGATTTCATTATTGATAGAGAAGGCGAAATCAGACTCAAGGCAAGCTATGTTCATGTTTCAGAACTAAAAGGTATCTTAAAACAAGCCAACAGAAAAACAGTAACCCTCGAGGAGATGGAAACCTCGATTAAGGCAGGTTATCAGAGACATCACACGCCATGATCGGGGCAGATACGAACATACTGGTTCGTTACCTAATCCAAGATGATGTCATACAAAGTGAACAAGCTTCTAGATGGATAGAATCGGTACAACACAAAAAAGAGTTTATTTTTATCAACCAAGTTGTTTTCTGCGAATTGGTTTGGGTTTTACAAGGACCTTATGAAATTGATAAAAAAGTTTTACTGGTAACACTCGAGAAAATTTTACTTGCCAAACAATTTGAATTTGAATCTAAAGACGAAATATGGC
>JBAXMC010000202.1:0-2595 GCA_037134495.1 Myxococcaceae bacterium | reverse complement strand
GAGTAAAAGAGCACCGTTTGGCACTCCGACTAATTCTTCGTCTTCTGTGACGAGCGCCTCTTCTTCCTCTTCTAGAACCTCAACTTCTACAAGATATTCTTCTTCTACCGTTTCATCTTCAGCGAACAGTGGCCCTTCTTCCAGATCTTCTTCGTCATCTTCCTCCAGAACTTCATCAGCAAGCTCCCCATCTTCTAGCGGATCTTCCGTGAGTGATTCTGGTGGTCACAGTGATTCTTCGGGAAGTTTGAAGAAAGTAAAAAGTTTTATTCCTTCTTCACCACCGCCATTGCCATCGCAATCAACAAATTTATTTACAGATTTGCCAGGATCAGTTCCAGAGTCTGGTAAAAAGCAACGCCTTACTGCTTCAGCGCTAGAGGCTTTGAACAATAACACAAAAAAATCCTACGGGAAAAGTTAGATAGCTCCACAAAATTTAATGAAAACAAAAACGACCATCTTTTAAGACCAATACCAGTTTAATTTTTCTTCAAAATCTCAATCATAGTTTGTTTATGACTAAGCGGTCTCCCTCCCCTTCTGCTCCTGCTACTGTTGTAGGTCCTTTAGGCATGCCAGCAACAGCGGATCCAGTAGCAGCAACTCAAACAGCGACAGCTTCAGCAACAGTGGCTCCAGCAACGGCAAAACCTTCCCTCAGAGCGCAGAATTTTGTTCAATCTGTTCGGACAAGTGAAACAGGGAAGCAGCTTTTAAGTGCAACAAATTCTGATTTAGATGCAAAAGCTCAGAAAGCTGCCGCAAAGACTGCAGCTTTAGAGAAAGAGCTGGATAATACGAAAGGGAAAGTAGCGGTTGGCGGCATCTTCGAAGATAACGCTGCAACGGTTGCAAGAGAAGCATTCCATGACGCCAGAGCGGAATCATTAGAAGCGCAAAGAAAATTTAGTAATTATAATAATCAAAGCGGAGCCGTAAGTATCTTTAATTCCGCTTTAGATGCTTTGGAAAGTGGCAAAAAACCAGATGGTTTTTCTGTTAGGATGTATGAAGAAGGTGGTGTTAAGGGTGTTGTTGTCGCTGACGATAAAAACCCAAAAGATCGTTACCTTATTGCCACAAACGTATTAACGCCAGATAAATTAACCGTACAGAAAGTAGATCGCGATACCACAGTAACTCGTGAAAGAGTTAGTTTGTATCTCGGATATCAAGATGAGGTTAAGGGTGACGGTGGAGTTGCCCATGTTGCTGCGGTAGGAGCTGAGCAGGTTAAAACTGCTGCAGGAAGATTTATCGACGATGTTACGGAAATTACTAATTTTGCGTTCAAATTTAAGCAAGGCGTGAATAATGCGGTGAGTGTAAAGCCAGTCGAGCTGGGTGACGTTGGTGATGTACATAAAAAAATGACTGACAGCCGTGGTGAAATGAAGGATCGGTTAGAAAAAAATCACCTTACAGTTGCGCCAATTGAGTCCGATCTCGTGAATAGAATTCAGGGCATGGAGAAAAAAGAGAATAAAGGTAAGGTACCAGTCGATCTAGCCGCGGCAATGAAAGCCAATGGAACAACACACTTTTTCAGCGCCGAAAATTTGGCAATGGCAAGTGGCAACACCGATGACGCAACTCTCGCTCTTGCAGCACTTAATGCCGCAGCTCTTGGCGTTGCCGACAACAAACCTGGCTCGTTTTACAGAATGGGAAAAGATGAAGCGGGAAGAGACATTTCTGTTTTCGGCTATCAAACCGCTGACAGTGACAGATTTGTCACCATGGGTCACGATGGACAAATCCGCACCGGTACCGTTAACTTTAAAGGCGGACTAGATTTCGAACAAGATTTCAACCGATCCGAAGCGATGAAGCACGTCAAAGGCGCGCTCGAAGGGTCTAAATTCACAAATGAGGTTTTAGGAGCGAATGTTCTTGAGACCGCTAAAAAGCTTGAACAGCAAATTCCACAAGCAGAGCAGAATCAAGCTACCTCAATGGAATTACAACGGGAACGGGCACAATCTCGATCCATGGCTGGCGCTGGAAATGCAGGTCGTTCTGCTATGCCGGCACAAACGCAACCTCAATCCCAATCTCGATCTGTCGGTGGTGCCAATAGCTATGCAGGTTCTGCTGCAGGCCCGAAGCCTTGGTCGCCGGACAATTCCACAGATGAAAAGAAAAAAGAGAAATCTCAGGCTGGAGAGGGCGACAAGATAATGAGGAATGTGGCGTTAGGGATAATGATGCTGTTTCTTTTTATGTTATTTGCTCCGCTGATGGCAGGGTTACCACTCATTGGTCCAATGTTTGGTGCAGCCACAGCAGTGACTGGGTTGGTTGGAGTTGGTGGGGCGCTTGGCCCAGTAGGTATTGCGGTGGCATCAATTGGTGCTTTCGTTGCCGGAATTAGTGCGCTTCGTCTTGATAAGGAAGCCGAAAGAAAAGCTACTGCATCGGCGGGATATCAAAATGAGCCTCCCTTCGACCGCTCAGATTTAGATCCTGCAGGTCGTTCAGGTCTCTATAATGTGAGAAAAGGTAGTGAGGCATTAAGGTCGGCAACAACACCCTCAGAGATGAATCGCGACGCGCATCATGCCGATCCTCAACATTTACCAAGGTCATCAG
>JBAXMC010000201.1:0-2625 GCA_037134495.1 Myxococcaceae bacterium | reverse complement strand
GATGTTGCTGCTGATGTTTTCTATTTATTGGCCGATGTTTCCGATCAGTGGCGCCACAGATGGATTCATGTCGCTTGTTTTGCCGGCGTTTAGTCTGGGTTTTGCCATGGCAGCTGTGCAAATGCGTTTTACGAGGGCGTCTATTTTAGAAGTGGCTTCGCAAGATTATATTCGGACAGCCAGAGCCAAAGGCCTGTCTGAGAGAGTCGTCTATTTTAAGCATGCACTTAGAAACGCTCTGATGCCTGTTGTGACGGTGATTGGTTTAGAACTTGGGTCTCTATTGGCTGGTGCAGTGGTTGTCGAAAAAATATTTGGCTGGCCAGGGATAGGCCTCTTGCTACTCGAAAGTATTCAGCAGTTAGATATGCCGCTGGTGCAAGGCGTCGTTTTGGTGATTGCGTTTTTTTATGTGGCCATGAATTTAACCACAGATTGGGTGTATGGCAAAATTGACCCTCGGGTGAGGGTGTTATGAAAGCAGTTGTCTTGACGTTGGTAAGTTGTTTAATCGCAGTCGCTGTGTTTGGACCTTGGTTGGTTGGGACACAGGGTTTAGAATTAAATCTCGCACATGATTTGCAGCCTGGTTATGGTGAAAATGGTTTCGAAGTTTTCACTTGGCTGGTTTATGGAACGAGAATATCGCTGATGATTGCTTGTATTTGTACGGTCATATCTTTGTGTATCGGTGTGCTTTATGGGGCTATCTCTGGTTACATGGGCGGTTTTATGGATACTATTCTGATGCGTTTTGTCGATATTTTACTGGCGTTTCCAGGGATTCTGCTCGCGCTTTATATCGCTGCTGTTTTAAAACCAGGTATTTCAAATCTAGTGATGGCTTTGTGTGCAACAGGTTGGGTGGGTTATGCACGCGTTGCTCGTTCACAGGTTTTAGCGGCTAAGAATCAAGATTATGTGACAGCAGCACTCGCGCTCGGGGCTTCGCATCCGAGGATCTTATTGAAGCATATTTTGCCTAATATTTGGGGGCCTCTATGGGTGCAGGCAAGTTTTGGTGTATCTTCTCTGATTTTAGCAGAAGCGAGTTTGAGTTTTTTAGGACTTGGAGTGCCGCCAGGGACGCCTTCTTGGGGCGCCTTATTGGATCAAGGAGTGACCTACTTGTTTGTGGCACCCCATTTAGTGATATGGCCAGGGATTTGTATCGCAGTAGCTGTTCTTAGTTTTAATTTTCTAGGTGATTGGCTGCGTGATGTCCGAGATATGGAATAAATTAAATACCCACCTAGTTTTCAGCACATGAAAACTGGTTGTTTTGCTCTGATTTTTTTAACTTGTTTTTCTGTTAAGGCTGACGGTAACAACACTTCTGATGGTTGTGTCCCTATTCTTGGAGATGTTGTTTCAATTATTTATGATTTGAATGATAATGTGAAAAAAATAATTGCAAAGTCTTCGGATTATGAAAAACTGGCTGAAGGGTTTCTGGCTCTCATAGAGACACGAACAACAAATGTTGCGGTTGCAAACTATGCTGCTATTGCAGGCAGTGTTACGGGTGCTGCTTTTGGTTTGAGTTCGGTTTTGGTTGGATATCCACTGTTTGTTTTTATGCGATTTAGCATGAATAAATTAGCTAAGTGCATTTGCCGTAAGACGCATATTGAAATTAAGTAAAATATGATATGAATAGCTGTTCGATGTCTGAGATCCAATTTGACTCATATCCGGAGGCTCCGGGCTGCTATTTGATGAAAGACCATAAGGGAAAGGTCTTTTATGTGGGCAAGGCGATTAATTTAAGAAATCGGATTCGTAGTTATTTTACAGGTCAAGACACTCGAGTCTTTGTATCTTGGCTTGATAGAATTTTAGACAAGATAGAAGTGATTGTTGTGCGCAATAATACAGAGGCGCTGCTTTTAGAGCAAAGCTTAATCACAAAATACAAACCCAGACACAATGTTCTGCTCAAAGACGATAAGAATTTTCTCTCTCTGCGGCTGGCTAAGCCTAATTTAAATGGCCCTCTGCATGAGCAGTTTCCAAGGCTTGAGATTACACGGAAGCCTAAAGCAGACAAAGCACGTTATTTTGGCCCGTATCCCTCGGCCAGTAAATTGCGCGAAATGTTTTCGCAAATCAATAAGCATTTTAAGCTGCGAACCTGCTCTGACCGGGTGATAGAACATCGAACACGGCCTTGTATCCAATTCCAAATGGGGCGCTGCCCGGCTCCTTGTGTTTATCCTGTGTCTGATTATGACCATGAGCTAGACAACGTGATTTTATTTTTAAAAGGCCAAACAGCTGAAATTGAAAAGCGTCTCAAGACTAGTATGTGGCAGGCTTCCGAAGAACATAATTTTGAGCGTGCAGCTCAAATCCGAGATCAGATCGAGGCCATTCAAGATTCTACTCAGAAACAAGTTGCTTATACGCTTGCGAAGAAGCGCAATGAAGATATCTTAGGTTTAGCCAGGCAAGGTGGTTTCTTGGAAATCGTTAGATTGCCAGTTCGGGCAGGGCGAGTGCTTGGTGCCGAACATTATGCTTTTGATAACCAAGAATTTCCAACGTCAGATTTATTGTCTGGATTTATGAGCCAATTTTATGCGGTCCTTCCAGAAGCGGATAGACCCGACGATATTATAACGC
>JBAXMC010000200.1:0-2641 GCA_037134495.1 Myxococcaceae bacterium | reverse complement strand
GCCCAAAATGCAACTACGCGACAGATTATTTCGGAACTAAACACTAAGATTCAATCGGCAGCTGTTTTACAAACTGACACTTTGTTTAACTCAACGGTTAATGCAAGTGTTCAGTATGTCGCAATGTTGTCAGCCATGTATCAATGGTTGCATGACAATTCAAAACAAATTGAGCGTAATTATTTGAAATCAAATTACTCTCAGAATTTCCCGAACATTAGGCCTGATACTACCCTGGCATGTTCGCAAAGTCAGGTTCCATTGTTGTTGGATCTAACATTGCGTAGGCATGCATTGGTTGTATTTTTGAACACGGCTTTTCAACAAGAATTAATGTTAGATGCTTATGCAGGGCAGCTAGCATCTAACTTGTGGTCTGGCGACGATTTCTCAGAGGCATTGTCAGGAGAAGATACAAGCAATCCATCGAGCTCTGTGATTTCTAAGATGTACGAAGATTATTTTCCAGTCGTAAATGGTCGAACTCTTCCGGTTATATCTACGTTTAGAAGTTATATGGCAGATGTTACCGCAAAAGGTCAAAAACTTTACAACCAGGGGAAACTTGGGACCGGATATTATTCTGTCAACACGGTTTTGCAGAAACTTCGTGACATGAGAGATTATGTGTTCCCGATGGGTGTTTCTGGTCGAGACATAAGCCCTTCGTGGATAACCACTGCGTATCAGTCTAACGATACCACCAAGAAGACGGTGTTGGATAACATGCTTTATAATTTGGATAAGGTAGATTCTGATGGCAACAGTGCTGTGATGCTCTCGGTTCAAAGTTGTGATTACCCAACTGTTCTTGCACTCTTAAATAAAGGTGTGAGTGTCAATTTGGTAAACAAAAAGCGTCTTTCCTCTCTGGATTTAGCTTTGAACTGCCTGACTCAAACATCTCAGCTCAATATGCTGACTTTGTTAGTAAATCATGGTGCTACAATGTGTACAAATTCACAGACGTTAACGAATCTGCTGGGTATGTTGTCTAGCACGGTTCCTGCGGTTGCAAATGTGCCCTGTGCACCAACCAGAGTACCAAGTACCTCTGTACCAACTACGAAGCAGCCTACGACTGCAGTTCCAAGTACAAAGCAACCCACAACACGTGTGCTAACTACAGGAGTTCCAACAACTTTGATCCCAAGCACGAAGGCTCCTACGACAGCAACGCCAAGTACTCGAGTTCCAAGTACCGCTGTGCCTACAACCAAGCAGCCTACGACTGCGGTTCCAAGTACGAAGCAACCAACGTCACATGTCCCAAGCACAAAACAACCCACAACACATGTGCCAACGACAAGGGCTCCAAGTACGAAGCGACCCACAACGCATGTGCCAACGACAAGGGCTCTAAGTACAAAGCAACCAACAACACATCTTCCACCCCCACCTCCTACAACTAAAAAGAAGTAGAACCCTGGAGATTATTTTAAGGAGATTTATATGAAAAAAATTATGATAGGATTGATGAGTCTAGTTACTGTTGTCTACGCCAGCGCGCCTGCGGGTCGCTATACAGATGAAAAAGGGTCGCAGGTTACAACTGTAAGTACACAAATTAAAGATACCGTGACAGGGTTGATTTGGCAGAAAGGATCTGGTTCTGCAATGAATTGGAATCAGGCGTGGAATTATTGCAATACCTTGGCTATCAGCAGCCAAGGTTCTGGATCTTGGCGTTTGCCAGGAGTCAAAGAATTGTCTACTTTGATGGATGTTGGAGTCTCAGCTGGATCAGAAGTGGATCGGACAGCGTTCCCGAATACACCGACTGATTCTCCTTTCTGGTCTTTTGAGTCTTATCAGCCTAACGCTGGGTTTGCTTGGACTGTTAACTTTGGGACGGGTGAAGTAACCCCTCTTTATGTGAGTGCTTCAAATTATGTTCGGTGTGTGAGGTCCCCGACGCTAGCAACGCCAGCTGCTTCAGTGCCGTTGCCTGTTCCTGTGAGTAAACAGTTGGCTAATTGGAAGGCATCCACAGGAGTTTATGACGACCCCGCAGTTTCTGGTTCTCGTTTTTCAACTGTCGTAGCGGATTCATATACTGGTCTGCAATGGGAAGCTCAATCTAGCTCGATAACTTACACGTGGGATCCTGCAGGTTCAATTGGTTCTGCTCAATATTATTGTTCTCATCAGAGGACCGGTGGTTACAATGATTGGCGTTTACCAACTGTTGAAGAGCTGTTGACTTTGGTTGACTATTCTCACGTGCAACCTGTTGTCGATGGCTCATTTTTTTCAAATACGTGTTCTGGTTCATCCTATTGGTCTGCTATCTCAGGAGGAGCATCGGTGGCTTGGGCAGTAGGGTGTTTAGGGGGCTGGAGTTCTACAGCCAACATCAATACTCAGCTCGATGTTCGGTGTGTTCGGAACTAATGTTACTGTAAGGAGAAATTATGAATTTCGTTAAAATTTCAATTGTTAGTTTTCTTTCGTTGATAAATGTTGCAGAATTGTTGGCTAGTGTTCCTCCTGGGAGATATGCTGATGTCAATGGAGGGCCAATAAGTCAAAGTAGTCAGCAGGTACTAGATACGGTTACCGGTTTGGTCTGGCAAAGAGGCTGTTCTGATCCGATCTCCGATAGCACAACGGGTGCACCAGTTGTGGCTCGGGCCTATTG
>JBAXMC010000199.1:0-2649 GCA_037134495.1 Myxococcaceae bacterium | reverse complement strand
ATGCTGCCGTGGGCGGTATCAAAGCCATCCGAACCACCAATATTCTCCATTTTTGCATGATTATTTTTGCGCTTCCTATGATGGCTGTGATTGCACTGTCCCGAGTCGGTGGTTTTGAAGCTCTTTGGGCGCGTTTACCTGCTGACCATTTGACCCTATCTCTTTCGGATCCGGCGGCTTTTCGTTTTTTCAGTATGTTTTGTTTGTTCGCAGTGCCAGCGTTGTATCCCATTGTGATTCAACGTTTATTGATGGCTCGTGACATACGCCAAGCCAGACAGATTTTGCTCTTCAAAGCCGGACTCATGGCTCTCTTTTTAGTTGTTCCTATTACCATTGGCCTAATTGCTTTTTCGGCTGCACCCGAGATAGAACCCAAATCATCGTTGGCCTACGTGATGCACAACATTCTTCCCGTAGGAGCTCGTGGTTTAGCTCTATGTGGCATGTTGGCGATGATTATGTCCACCACGGACTCATTTTTGAATTCGATTTCTGTTGCCATTGCGCATGATATTCTCAAACCCCTCAAAAAGAGTTTTTTATCTACTGGGATGGAACTTATGGTTGCCAGATTCTCCACCCTGCTCGTGGCTGTCTTAATTGCTGTGTGTGCCTTGAAATTTGGCGATATCTTCTTAGGTCTCTTAGGCTCGATGAATATTTGGCTTCCTTTTTTCTTTCCACCTCTGTTTTTGGGTATTTTAGGGGTTTCGGGTAATTTTCGGGATTTTGCTTTTGGAGGCTACTTTGCGATTCTGGCTTGGTGGGTTGGAGCTCAGATTCTCTTTTGGAGTACCCCGTGGGCAGTGTTGCTTGCAACCGGAGCTAATTTTCTAACGCTCTTAGGTCGTTATGCTTATTTTCGATGGTCAGCTTTGGAATCGACTTCTGCACAAGTTACGACCCTCCAAGAGGCTGTGGTTCAGAAAGAACCGGAATATGCTTTGTTTGCCTCGTTAACTCTGGGAAGTACAATGTTGCCCTTTTTCTTTTGGTCCTACCAGGGAGAAGAAATCGATGGCGCAACGTTTGGCATGTATTTAGTGGCGGCTTGTTTATGTCTAACCCTGCTGCTTAAAGACCATTTTAGCTGGCTTTCAAAAACTTATTGGGACTATCACTGGTATTTAGTTTTATTGTTTTGCCTGCCCTTGATATCGGCTTTTGCAGCAGTTCAATCGAAGTTTTCGCTTTTTTGGGTGTTGGATTTCATTTTAGTTGGTTTCTTGTTGTGGGTTTTTGTGCCCCGACAGATTTATTGGGTGATTCTGTCTATCGGTCTATTGAGTGGTGTCATATTGGCGCACATTCATCTAGAACATTGTCACCTAAGCATCAACGATTTTTGGCTTCCGCAGCTGTCTTTTATGCTGCATGTTTTATCTTTGGGGGCATGTTTTATCGTGTTTCGGCATCGAGCCGCAGTAGATGTTCTGATGGAACGTACCCATGGCGGTAATATGGCCCATACGTTCCAAACGCTGTTGGCCCAGTTTTTGATAGAAGCCAAAACACTTAAAAAATCGATGCCCGCGCTGATTGATGCTTATCAGAAGGCTCTGGCTGGCAATCAAGTGCTCCATAGAATTGGCCCTAAGCGTCTCAATTTTTTGGAGTCTATGCCTCTAACGATGCAGCGTAATACCGTGCGCTTACAAAGCAACGTCGCAATGATGCTGGGAAAAATGGGTTTGGCCGTTGAAGTCTCTGGTACCGAAGCTGTTTGGGTGCAACGTTCGGTATCGGCTGTTCTCAAAACTTTTCATTTGCCAGTTAGCTGGCAACCCGTTGGCCGATTGTCATTTTTGGGCAATTCAGATTTGTTTGAACTAGCCTTGCTAGAATTACTTAAAAATGCTTCAGAAGCGATTCAAACGGCTGGGCTAGGAAACATCTCCATTCATCTACATGAGCAAGCCAGAGAGCTTTGGCTGGAAGATACCGTAGGTGGAATACCCACTCACCAGACAGAGAAAATCTTTGAGCATCGTTTTACCACCAAGACAGATGGGACAGGCATAGGTCTTCACTATTGCAAGCTTGTTTTCAAAGGCTGGGGTGGCGATATCCGATGTGTTTCTGAGCAAGGTGTTTTGACGCGTTTTATTATCAAGTTGCCCGAACCTAAGACCAAACAGGAGATTTCTGCATGAATTCATTGCCTCTTTTATATTTTCCAGCCAACACCGTTGTTTTAGACGATGACGCTGGTTTTGTTGATCATGTAGAAGTCGCTCTTGAAGATGAAGTTGCCCAAATCAATAGCTTTACGGATCCTCAAAAAGCCCTGGATTTTGTTCAACTAACAGGGATGAACGGTTTCAATCACGAATCCTGGATGCAACCTGAAGAAGAAGCATCTGAAGAATATACGGTTTCCATTCAGGTCCAAAATCTTCGCCATAAGATGCAAGATCACAATCGCTCTCAAGTGACGACTTGTGCGATTGTAGATTATCAGATGGGCCATCAAAATGGCTTAGATTGGTGCCAAAAGATCAAAAATCCACTGGTTCAAAAAATTCTATTAACCGGCGTGGCGGATGAACAGGTGGGGATCGAAGCGCTGAACAATGGCTGGATCCACCAATATGTTCGTAAACAAGATCCCAAGATGGTTGAAAAGTTGCTGGCTGCTACTCAAAG
>JBAXMC010000198.1:0-2656 GCA_037134495.1 Myxococcaceae bacterium | reverse complement strand
ACCAACAACTGCGCCTTTTCAGGCGCAGGTAAGTCTGAAAGCTGGACAGCAGCGACAGAGATACTAAATAAGCTAACAGCAATAAGCAAAAATTTTAAACTCATCAAAGTTAGCTAGCACATTATTTCTTTTTTTCCATCTCAACAACATAGCTTGTTTGTTCTGGACGCATCATCGCACCAGAAGCAGCATCAATGATAAACCCTGGCCAGAAGAAAATGTTCAAAATACTGATTGGATCGAATTTCTTCTTAATAATCAGATTCGCATCTTGATAACCATCTTTCTTCAAAATAAGTGTTTGGACATAAAAGCTCCCATATTGCTATGGGGGCTAGTAAACAAACCTGGCAACAGACTATTTAACTGAAAACCGCTTTTGAATCCCATGGAGCATGCTTGTCCCCAAAACCAAAGCATCTATTGCGTACGGCACTAGGGTTTCCAAAGTATGCTTGCGACCTGTGTTTTTGCTTCCCTTAGGAGCAGATTTAGCCGCAGGCTCTGTTCTCGATTTTTTTCCAGCACGTTCAGCTGTAGTAGTATCACCCGCTCCACCGCCACCACCAGCAGCACCGGCTCCAGAAGAGGGATCTTTGTCATCGCGTCCATGTTTATGACCCGTTTGCTCAACTTGAGTAATCACATATTTACCCTTTGAACCTGTGATTTTGAAGCCAGCAGCAAGAAGTTTAGCTCGTAACTCAGCAGAGATCGTTTCACCTGAAGCATTCAGCGAATCAATTAAAACTTGAGCGTTTGCCAAGTTAGGAGTGACATCGAACCGGATTTCTAAGTTTTGAATTGTTGAAGCTGAATGATCAAACAATCTGATAATCTCTTTTCGGATCTCTTCATCAGTTTTTTTAGCAATCCGATCCTTTTGAAATCTTTTCACTAAAATCAATCCCTCTTCGGTCATTTCACGTCTTGGATTTAACCTCACATAATGCTCTCCACCAGGAACGGTTGTCCTACCAAGGAAAATCGTTCGATCGGCCGTTGCAGGACCATCTTGGTAAACAACATCCCAGGCGCCTGTTCTATCAGGCTGGAAAATTACAATCCGCACATTGTTGAGGTGAGCAAAAAGAGCAAGCTCGAAATGTCCACCCCAACCATTATAGCCACCGTTTAACATCAGATTAAGCCAGTTGTCCAAATCTACAACTTCTCCAACCGCCATTGCTTGAACCAACAAATCTGTAATAGCTGGAAGATTCGCAGTCACTTGCCGGATAAATCCTCCACGTGTAGTGCCTAAAGCTAGAAACAGACAATCACCGCCACCTGCATTTTCTTCTACATCAAATTCGTATTCTGATCTCTGAGGCGCAATGCTTCTTGTTGTATCTCGATGAGAGAAAGCTGTTGCATGAGAAAATTGAGAAGCGAGAGATTGTTCTCTTGAATCAGGAAAACGACATTCGCTTGGAGCCATAGATTTAACTCGATTCGCAGCTGTCATCTTAGATTGAACCAAATAGCTACCTTCTATGGTTCTTCTCAAACTCTCCAACTGCTCTATTAACTCCAGCAATTTATGAGCTCTGGCAAAAGCCATAACAGCTTGCCAACGACGAGCGAAAATTTGCAATTCTTCGGCGTCCTTTGAATCTGAGTCAGCTGTTTTTGTTAATCGTCTCGTCCAAAATCCATTTAACCATTTGTATAAATTCTGGCCAGCATTTGAGAAATCGACGACCTCTCCTGATGCAAGACTTTTTCGAGCAGCAGTATTTGCCAAAAATTGCAAAACAGTTCTTAATGCTGCCTTTGTCTCTTTTGCGTTTGTGCCACTGTAATCAAACCAAATGCGATCCCACATCTGATCAACACTCACAGATTCTTCAAAAATAGAGCGAACAGGAATTGCAGATGGTTGAGCTCCTCTCATCGACAGATGCGAAGGTGGAAGCATCGATTGCTGGCGAACCAAAGAACGGCGATCATTATACTCGTTATGAAAGCGCCCTGCAAACTCTTTTGCACGTCTATAATCCCCAGTACTCAATCCACTTAAACGCTCAGCCATGCCAGTAACTGCTGACTCTGGAATAACACTCAGACTCAAGATACAATCTACATAGAGAAGATAAAGTCTCTCGAGTTGGTCTTCTGGGCAGCCTCCATGCGGATATTGCTCCTGTAAATACGCCCTAAGATCTCTCATCTCTTTTTCACCAGAGAAGGCTGTCGATGAACTAAAAATCAAAAAAATAAAAAGTAATTTATTCAAAATCATATAAAAATTCCAAGTTTAAGCTATGCGAAGGGATCAGCTCCATCAGGAACAATCTCAGGTATTTCTGAAGCAAAGGGGTCTTCCCCTTCAGCAACCAAGTGCGGCAAAGCCCTGGATGATGGTATTTGAATCAAACGACCAAGCACATTCAAAATATCTTGAATAGCTCCACGGGTGATCATCATTTCTTCGGCAACATGATTTGCCGCCCCCAAGCGATCGAACAAACGATCCATTTGTGTTTCAACTCGTACTGCCGTTTCTTCATTGGCTAGCTGCAACAGCGTAATCAATGGTTGCAATTCAGGTATTGGCACTGCACCTGCTCTAGCAACTGCTTGTAAACGTCCAGAAATTCTTGCTGCCGTTGGACTCATTTCATTAGCAGCCGTTCCTCGAACAGGTGTTTCT
>JBAXMC010000197.1:0-2691 GCA_037134495.1 Myxococcaceae bacterium | reverse complement strand
TAAAAGGGGAACTGATGGGTCTAAAAGGGGAACTGCTAGTTCTGGTTCCCCTTTGACACGTTTTTTTGAGTCTAATTTAATCCTAAGCTCTGCTTGATCTGAAACCAGTTCCCCTTTGATCGCGTTTAAGTTCCCCTTTGATCGTGAAAGTTCCCCTTTTAGTTCCTCTTTGGTTCCTTTTTGATTGGGTTGCGGTTCCCTTTTGATCGCGTTTAAGTTCCCCTTTGATTGTTCCGGTTCCCCTTTGATTTTGTCTCTGTTGCCGTTTGTTTCTTCCAATTCTGCCTTGGCTTCTAGTTCTTCAAGCCCTTCTAGAAAATTCCAGGGGCGAAAGCTGGACTTCCGGAACTTTTCTTTTTCAAGGAGTGTCTCTATTTTCGGCATGATACATTCCTACGTTAAGCACTTAATTGGCTAAATCGCTCTTCCTCTCGGGGTTCAAGGCGGGTCGGCTCATTCTGTTGGCGTATCATTTCTTCAAGGCCAAGAATTTCCCTGGTCAACAAGTCAATATCTTCCTTGGCAATCCCATTTTTTAGGGAGTCGAAAATAGAAGTTCCTTCCATGATGACGTTTGTGAATTCTTGGCTGGTTCTGACCGTAGTTTTGAATAATTTGTCACCGTAGCTCTCATGCTTAACTAGAAATTTAAGAATTTCATGAGAGAGAGATTTTCTACTATCGAATCCATTAAGGAGTATTTTAATGGGTATCTTTCGATCATAATTCTTCTCTATTTCTGCCATCTCGCTAATTGAAAGATTGAGGCCAGATAGATCAAATCGCCCTGGAGTTACTGGGCAAATAACCATGTCAGATGCCAAAGCTGCCGAAGTAACCGATGTCCCAAGAGCCGGCGGACAATCAATTAGAATAAGGTCGTATTTTTTCTTAAGTGGTTGAATCAGATCTTTATAGACACGGTCAAGGGCGAACCTTTTGAGCATTAAAAAGTTATCTAGAAGTGCGTTTTCAATTCTACTCGGAAGCAAATCAATACCATCACAAACCTGCACTATTCCCTCTTCAATCGGCTTAGAACCTGTCAGCAATTCAATCATAACTGGTTGATTATCAGGATTAACTCTGAACGCAGTTGTGAGGTTGCCCTGTTGATCTAAGTCAATACAAAGGACGCGGGCCCCATATAGCGCTGCTCTGACAGCGATTGAGTGGCATATTGTCGTCTTGCCCGTCCCACCTTTAATGATCTGGAAGGCGATCGTTTGTGGTTTAAATGATAGATTCAAGATTTGTTTCGTCGTGGAATGACTAAAATAAACCCTGTTTCTGCTCTTAATAAAGGGTAGTTGCTTTCTCTTTAATTGGTTATGGATGGCCTGCGGCGTAACTCCGAGTAAGTTTGTGAGATCGCCTGCTAACATCTTTGGTTCCATGGGTGTCCTTGCCTTGTTTAAAAACAAACGTTTGTTTACTGTTCATTTTAAACATGATTTTTTGCGCTGTGTCAACAGAACATGACAGAATTGAATGAAGGATGCCGTGTTCTGGGGTGTTTTAAAAGAAGTATCTGAAAAAATAAATCCGAATTCTTATTTCTGAAAAGAAGAAATATTAATTCTGGATAGCTGCTTAAATGGCTTCCGGTCGCAAAGTTATTTTTCTAGGCTGCTAGCTTTTTCATGTCTAGATTCATAGACATGCCTTTAAGACTGAAAATATTTTCAAGACTCATGTAAAGTTTTGCCAACGCATTCGAACTCGATCCAAGGCCGGTGAGAATAAAGAGTCGTATATCCTTCTCCATTGCCCAGCTCATGCTTGTTGCTGAGCTTCCTGCTTGTTCCCATTTCATGACTGCCACATGCGTAACGCAAAAGCGTTTTGCAAACTTCTGAAGAGTCATTTCAAAGTAGGTTCGAACGAATTTAGCTTCATTTCCTGTTAAGCGTGACTTCTTGTGACTCAATTCAAGCAAGACTGCACGAGCCAAATCATTATAGTTAATCTTTGGTGTCCATTCACCACGAACTTTGACCATGGGTACATTCGAAAGGCGGACATCAAACCCGAATCCGCTATCAATGAACTCTTTTTGAGTTTTTGTTTCCATTTTTCAACCTTCCTTTTTCCGTTCAATAGCTGTGATAATCAACATATTATTATCATCG
Organism: Myxococcaceae bacterium; assembly: GCA_037134495.1. Lineage (GTDB taxonomy): Bacteria > Myxococcota > UBA727 > UBA727 > JABDBI01 > AER2-1. The sequence continues at coordinate 559 of JBAXMC010000197.1, read as the reverse complement.
AATGAAACAATTACTCTTAGTTCCCGACGGTCAATGTCTTTCCCTTTAATCGCGTAGTTCCATTTACTATAGTGTTCGTCTAGCTTGTCCTTTCTCTTCTCATGGTGACCGTTTTTCAAGACATGAAGAACATCAAGGCGGCTAATCTTCCGTTCTCTCTGTCTTTGAGCCGCGTGCCTTGTGTCAAAATAGGTTCCTTGCTCAATACACACCCTAATTCGAGGCATAAGATCAAGAATTTTGTCTGGTCGAACCATTGCTTGAAATGTAACCCAGTTACATTTTTAAGTCAAGCGTGGATTTGTTGGTGAGAATAAATCCGAATTATTACTTCTGAAAAGAAGAAAGAAGAATTCGGAAATTGCGCTATCTTTGCATCTTGCATTGGTTTGTGAATTTGCGAATAGTGGCGCAAAAGCCAAGCTTGATGCAAAAAGAACATTGATGAGTTTTTTTTCATCTGCCCTGCCTGGGTCGGCAGAGTCAAACTGTAAATATGGGCTCATTTTTAGACAAACAACTTGACCTCTGGAAGAAATCCGAATTATTATTTCTGAAA
>JBAXMC010000196.1:0-2698 GCA_037134495.1 Myxococcaceae bacterium | reverse complement strand
AAACCAAATTATAAGTCTTGTGATATCTATTAACAACGCCGGTATGAACCAAGAGCTCTGCTTTTTCAAGCTCACGAATAAGTCGGCTCAGAGTCGCTTTTGAACGAGCGATTTTTTCAGCTAAGACTTTGGGGTCCACAGCAACCTGTGGTTTTTTCGGACTCGATAGCAAAGCCAGCTCAATCCAGAGCATTTTTGCTGAAGCTGATATTTTAGATTGGATGACGTGAAGGGGAACGCGTACAGACCGGGCCATGGTTGCTCCAATTGACAAACTTGGCCGTCGACATTATTTTGTTTCGGCCATTAGTGTGGTGCCGCTTCCTAGTCTTTTCGGGAATATGGAAGCGGCTTATGCGTGTGCACCATGCACACACGCGAGAAGCGTAAATCAAATCGCTTTTGAAAAGCCAGCGAATTTAGAAATTATCGCTAAACAGGTCTGTCAAATCTATTTCGAGATCTTGAAACGGTGGGAGCTTAACGCGGCCATCACCAATATCAGCCGCATAAATGATTTGATAATGCTCGTTTTTTTCTTTGAGTTCAAACACCTGAATGGTTTTTCTCTCAGGGTCGACAATCCAATAATACGGCACTTGGTATTGTTCCAAAATCAATCGTTTGCGCTGGGTATCATTACTCCAGTTGGAAGGCGACAGAACTTCACATGCCCAGACAGGCTTGATTTTAAGGCCACCGCGATTTGATTTGCTGGTGAGATCCTTTCGGTAGAAACCAGCCAGATCATGCACAAATGAGTTATGTTCATCATAGGTGACCCATGCTTCAGCAATAATAATCAAGCCATCATCGTCTTTAAAGCCTTTCTGATTTTTAACATAGTTGCCAACTGTTAGAGTTAAAGCCGTGCAGGTTGCTGAGTGCTTTGTCGAAGTACTCATCATGACAATTTCGCCATTAACAAGCTCGGCTCGGACATCATCGGGCAGTTCTTCGAGATCTTGAACTGTGCTCAGGGGTTTTTCTAAATGGCGCATGGTTGCCTAGTTCCTACCATATCCAGCATAAACGCGCTAGCAAACGTCATTGCGGCTGACTTTGGATAGAATCCGGATTCTCCAAGGTAACCAGCCTTCCTCTGGCTGAACTTTGGAGTCTGTGGTACACAAGCCAGAAGATGATTCGTTTTGAAAAACCATTGAGTACCTTAGAAGACCTTGAAAATCTTCCTGAAGATGTGCGTGCAGAGTTGGTTAACGGCGAGATTGTCATGATGGCTACTTCTACAGCACACTCTCTTACCTGCAGCGCTTTGACATCTGAAATTCGATCGCATGTCAAAGGAAAAACAGATCGTTTAGATAAAGACGGCTGGGTAATTATTGCCGAAGCTTGGGTTTACTATGACAATCACAATGCATTCGTACATGATCTAGCTGGTTTCTCACGGAAAAATTTATTAAATGCATCAAAACGTGGGCCTCTTAAAGCCAAACCAACTTGGGTGTGCGAAGTTATATCACCATCGAATTGGAGCAACGATACTCATCGCAAACGAATTATTTTAGAGCAACATCAAGTCCCTTATTACTGGATTGTCGATCCTGACAGAAAAACAATCCAAGTATTTGAACTTAAAGATAACAATGAGCACTATCAGATTATCTACGCAGCCGATATCGGAGATGGGATTGTCAAACTCCCTCCATTCGAGAGCTTAGAATTGGATTTGAGAGAATTGTTCGACGAATTAACATAAAGAAGTACTATCTACCATCCAACCGCTTCAAAGCATCACCCAAAGTAGCTTTGGAGTTCTGCCCCTGGGAACGCTGCAGATAAGCATCGTAATCTTCCCGGGCTTCTTTGTCTGCCCTAGCCTTTACGCTGATACTCACACGCTGTTGCACTGGGTCACAGGCCACTACTTCTATGTTCAGCTTCTGGCCTTGTTTTGCCGTTAGATCACCTAGCTCTTTGTTGGAGCAAAATGCTGTTAACTCTGGCTCAAGTTCGCACTCAAAACCATTGTGAGAAACGCGTTTGACGGTCACTTCATGACGCGTGCCTTTCGCATAACGAGTTCTCCACTGCACCCAAGGATCCGCCTGAGTGCGTTTGACAGAACAAGACACGCGCTGGCGTTTAACATCAAAGCCTAAAACAGCGACATCGATTTCATCACCTTCTTTGAACAACTCGCTTGGATGCTCAACATGTTTGGTCCAAGAAAGCTCTCCAATATGAACAAGCCCAACCATGTTTTCATCGAGTTGGACAAACAAGCCGTATTCTTTGATACCGACAATTTTTGTCTTTAAGATGGTTCCAACTGGGAATTTTTCAGCTAGCTTATTAATCGGGTTTTCTTCAAGTGCCTTAATCGACAAAGAGATTCTGTGACCTTCTTTGTCTAGTCTCAAAATTCGCGCTTTAACTTCATCGCCAATTTTGAAATACGAAGATGGATGTTTAGCGCGTTGCCAAGAAATTTCACTTCTATGCACCAAGCCTTCTAGGCCATCGGCAATATGCAAGAAGATACCAAAATCTGAGAATGCAACAGCCGTTCCCGTGACATCCATACCAACTTTGTATTCATCTTCGATTTGCTGCCAAGGATCTTTCTTGAGCTGTTTGAGGCCCACTTTGACTTTTTTGGCTTTCTTATCGATTTCTAAAATCTTAACCTGGAGAACCTGGCCAATTTTTACGCGCTCGCTCTCAACTGGGT
>JBAXMC010000195.1:0-2699 GCA_037134495.1 Myxococcaceae bacterium | reverse complement strand
CCCCAACAGTCCACTCCTCTTCCAATACAGTGCTCCGACACTAAAGCACTGTGCCACGGTCAACTGTAAAGTTCAAGTCGACATCAATCGGGTTTCGACAAACCACCAGCCAATCCAAAAGGCCATCTGAGTTTTTCTTTTAAGAGATTTCTGCAGTCATCTGAGTTTGATGAGTCTGCTGAGTAAGTCAATCTTTCCAAAGCAGAGATCCTGAACACAGGACAACAAGTCATAAGGTCGTGATCCTTGGGAACCAGATTTGTTAATTGTCATTGTTCCCGGTTGAGTTCCGGAAAACGGACTACACGACGCCCACTCGATCGCGAAAGCGGACACAAATGAAGAAGTTCCTCAGTCTGAGGCTCATAGGGTGACCTGTTTCCAGTAGGACGAAATCCAACAACAATCGATTCAAAATCTCCAAACTTGGCTAAATCTCTGCCATGTTATCAGCAGCCATAACTGCAAAGAAATCCAACAGCAACCAGATCTTATGACAACATTGAGTCGATCAAATAAGTTAAAGTATTGCGAAATATCACCAAGTTCAAGTCCCTTATCAGGTAGACTAACTCAACTCAAAAGTGATACAATTTTCTATACATAACATTTAAAAATGCCAAACCATGTGAAAACACCTGAGAGGCCATTCCAGTTCCGGAAACCTCTCAACCTTTGTGTTACAGTAGCGAACCAGTTTACAGTTAAACTGCCAACAGCCGTCGTCAGACCTCAACCAAGACTTCCATTAACCAAGACGGTGAAGGAAGCAGGCCCGTCGCGGCCCATCACAGTAACAGTTCCACTAGTCCTTCCCACAAGGACCAGTGCGCCGGAGCACCCAGCCCCTGCACTTGCAACTGCCGCAGCAATGCTGCACATTGACCAACAAGGTAATCGACAAGTTCGACTGACGTCACCTGAAGGCACAACAACCTTAAACTACCCAAGATCGTTCACCACTGTCAATCCGGAACACATCACGAAGACCGCCGTTCACCGTTTCACAACGCCGAAAACACAAATCAGTTTTCAAGGCCTTCGTCATGCTCAGCCATCACTTCAAATGTTCAGACAAACTCACACAATCATCAGAGTCCCTGCTGATCAACGAACCATTCAAAACGATGCTCCCAATGGACCTTCAAGATGGCAGGTCAGACAACATCGGGACGTCCGGACTCCGCTTCGTTCGGACTCGCAGATCAACGAGGAAGCGCACGCACCTCTCGACCGTCAACGCTGGCAACGGCCAAGACAACCATGAGGAGCAAACCATGCAATAACACGCCCAAGAAGTAATATCCAAAACACGTCAGAAGAAACAGAAGAATTCCATTCCATTTGTAAGAATTTTACTATCACCCTCCCTTAGTTCTTTTGACCAAATAACTATATTATAATTTTTTACCGTCACGTTACGGAAACCCTTTTAATAAATGGCTATACAAGTCAAGCAATTTAAACTTTTCAAGTTTCCCGGGGAAGTTCACATTTCAATATTATAAAGCAAAAATCAAATTTTATTTCCCGGGGACATCAAATTTAACACAATTATATCATAATTTTTTTATAAACCGTAAAAATCTAGATAATTAACGGTCATAAGTAAAATAACCTCAATCCCAATGTTAAACAATTAACATCAAAAACCATTTTGTAAACCATTATAAAATGTCAGTTTAACAGCTTCAATTGTTTCAAACAGCGCAGCCAAGCAAGTTCATTTGTAAATTTTGTCCCACCCCAATTTTTGACAAAATTTGTTGATAATTGTCCCCTTACTTAAAAACAAAACAACCAGCCCACAAACAACACTTTTCGGAGAAAGCAATTATCAACCGAACTCACCTGAAACAATGTTCATTTCAATTTTAAATTCAGCCTTTTATAAATGAACCCTCAGCTGTAAATATTCAGAGCAAACTTCAACCATCCCTTTAATATCTAACAAATTTCCGTAAAACGAAATCATTGCTACGTTCAAACCATCGTAAAAGTAATATTTTGACAAACATTTTGTACTCCGGTTCAAACGCCCGGGGATTTTACGATATCGTCATTTGACGGTGTCGACGCAAGCTTACTTCCCGCTAATGCCGCTAGTCGCGTTACGGAAACCCAAAACCTAATATCGCTTTGCTCATTATGTTATGTCACATGTTGTTAGATATAGTTGTTCACCAAACGTTCCCGAAGTAACATGTCCCTCTGAATAACTCTGACGAAATAAAAGATATCACTCTATATATACTTGTCGTTTGACTATTTTTATTTACAAGTGCTAGTGGGTTAGGTCAACCGTAAAATGGCGACCACTTCAAGAAGATTAAAGGCTGCAATCCTCGAAGACTGTGATGAAGGCTGAAAAGACCGAAAAAGGCTGAAAAAATTTTTTTCTCACAAATTTTTTTTTCAAAAAGTTTCGAATTTTTCCCCGAAAAGTGTTGTTATATGGTGACCTACAATTGGACATAATAAACTATAGTGACCTCGACCACATAAGTATCTCATTTAGACAATTGCCTAGAGAATCTACGCAGCGGACAAGTTCAAAGAAGAGCGAAGCCATTGATAGACTACCTCAGGTTAAAGTCTCAGTGTGAAAAAGTGTAGAAGAATAACGACGATTATTATCTACAATCGATCTATTAATTGCAAATTTAAGATAGGTGAAGATTTCCCACAAGTTCTGATTT
>JBAXMC010000194.1:0-2724 GCA_037134495.1 Myxococcaceae bacterium | reverse complement strand
CTAGTGTTTATCTACAACTCTCCGCCTAAACGTCCTGTCTCTCTGAGACGTTTTTTAAGACCGGTAATAGCAGCTGCTTTATCACCTTTGACGTCTTGAGCTCCGTGCACGTTATCGAAGAAGTAAATGACTGGAGTGCCGTCTCGAGCTTCCCACATGAGGGCGTGTCGATTATTGCCATGTTGATTTAAAACGACATTCCCACCAATTCTCCTTATTTCAGCATAAATGACATTATAGTCTGGGTCGGTATCGTGCAAAAGATCTTGATTGAATTGCGTTCTTGCTGCTGCGGGAGAAGTGGCTGCTGCTGCAACCGCAGCTTTTCTGGCTCTGGTTTGAATCCACCAGGCTTGCATTCTTGCGTAGTGACTGAGTTCTGCGCGATTTGCTTCTCTATCCGCATTTTGTTCTGCTCTTTGTTTGCGAACTTCTATTTTGTGCGCTTTTCTCTCTTCACTTAGTGTATCGTGCTCTGGAGCCTCTATTGCCTGAGGAGCATCATTGTCATCATCATCATTTTTGCAATGCGTTTCTGTTTGTATGTTCTTGTTCTTTGGTTTTATTTTTTTCGCCTTTGCTACCGCGGGAACAGTTTTTTTATCCTTCTTGGTCTGAGAGGCTTTTCTGATACGTTTTTCTGCTTCATCGTGATCATGAATACCTTGGTATTCGATTAACCTGGCTAGCATAAACATCCTTGCTGAAAAAAATTGAGCGTAGTGGATTAGTTGTCCATCTGCTGGCAAGATCCCTGTATCCCGAGCAAAGCGCGCTTCATCATCAGCCTCATTTTCTTTAGAATATTTAATGACCTCTGTGTTTTTTTGACGAAGGAGTTCTATTTGTACAAACGGGTATACAACGGATGAGCTTGGGAGATTTTCAGCCCATTTTAAAGTCCTCTCTAATAATCCTTTTAACGGGTTGTTTTCTATTATCGTAAAGGTGACAGGCGACGTTTGCTTAGTGAAAAAATTATGCAAATAACTAGAGATATCAAATTCTTCATACATAAATTTGAATAATTCATCAAAGTCAGCTGATTTCTTATTTTTTCCTGAGTTTACTGAAAACAAAAATTCAAAAGATCTCAATGCTGAATACAACTCATTTAGGTCACACGCAGAAACAAAACATCCAATTTTTGCATCGATTTTTGATAAATACGACGTCAAAAATGCTATTTTTTCTGCGTGTTGATTAAGCTTCTTGTTATTGTAATAAATAAGACCTGCTTCTATGTATGGTATAACTGTTTCTTTAAAAGATAGAAGTGTTTCAATGTTTTCTTCTCCAACACGAAACATCCTGGCAGAGTTCTCATAAAGATCGTCGAAACAAGAGGTTTCATAGCGCATTTCGGTGATCCTGTCTTGTGTTTCATTGGTTAAAAGATCAAAATGTTGATTGGTCGGATTATATAGTAAAGTTACGGTCAGCGGCTGCCTTTCACCTGGAACGATTCTTAAAGGCATGGTTCTACGTGTGATTCTTAGCCCTTGTTCGGTCTGCATTACAATCTGGATTTCAATATTCTGTATGTCAGCGATGACATCTATAAGCCCAAGGGTATGAGTGGTGAAGGCGATCATATTAAAGCCTTGACCATTATGAGCGAAAGCCCCTAAGTGATTCAAAAGATAATCATCCCATACCGCTGCTTGTGTGGTTGGTGGTACTCTTGGAAGAACGTATTCTCCTGCAGCTACGGCATCTCGAATTTCTTGATTCATCGCTTCACCGTAATGTTCAGTAAAAAAATCCGGATCACCACGAAGAACTTCGCGGAGGTTGTCGATGACAGCAGCGCGAGTGATGGCTATTCCTGCTGCCTGCAGAGCATGGAAGAAGCAGTTGTTATCTCGTCCTGAACATACGACCACTTGGTTGAAATCGTCTAATGAAGTTTGGAGATAGTCCGATCTAGCAGCATCTTGAGTAGCTTGCTGTTTTCTGACTTCTTCTTGTGCTTGAATGAGTTGGTTGAGTAATTGATCATCACTGTCCTCTAATTGTTTTTGTTTGCTTTGTTTGGCAGCAGGTTTTTGTGGTGGTTTTTTCCCTCCTCCCAAGTAGCGATTGATAATTAAAGGTAGAGTGAAAATTCCATGATGAGGCGTAAGAATTGGTTCTACAGCTTTCACCGACATGGCAAGCAGAAGACAAAATGCAACATTGAAATAGTTGTTAAACATAAGATAAAAATAATACACCTTAAAAATAAACTGTCAACATAGTTAAATAGGGAAGATTTTAAAAACTGTTTTCGCATTCACAAATTACTTGATTTGCTTAAGTTTCAGCCGTTGATTTAAGACGCGCCATGATTTTCTCGTGTCCTTTGTTGCTCAGAAATTCTTCTTGAGCTTCCCTCATATCGCTGTCTGAACTGGTTGAGACCCAATCTTCTGCAAGTTGATGAGCTTTTTTAGCTTCTGGGCTGAAAAAGTCTTTTCCCCAATTTCCTATAAGCTATGACTCGTCAGAACATCTTCCAGAAGATTTCTGGCCAAGATTTCTCGGGTTTAACAATTTCAGATAAAGGAATCTCTAGTTTCTTAGCTAAATATTTTGGAATAGAATGGGTTACCTTAAAATAATTGCTACGCAATTGATCCTTCAGCAATGAATCGTGATGAGTTTTATAATCGATAAATTCGAAGAACGGTTCAAGAAGTTTTTCAACCCTAGATCTCTCAACTTTTTGATCTAAACTCGCTA
>JBAXMC010000193.1:0-2786 GCA_037134495.1 Myxococcaceae bacterium | reverse complement strand
GTTTAAATAAGATTTTGCATGACAGACAGCATTAACCAATGATAAATTTTGAGCCAAATAAGCAGCAATGGCCGCCGACAGAGTACAACCGGTTCCATGAGTATTTTGAGTTTTGATCCAAGCAGAAGCGTAATAAGTGCCTTTTGTTTTTCCAAAACTCAGCAAATAATCTTGAGCCTCTGCAACTACTTTCGAATTTCGATGGCCGCCTTTAACCAAAACAGCTTTAGGTCCCATCGACAAAATTTTATGAGCCGTACTTTCAACATCGAATTCACCCACCAAAGCTCTGGCTTCATCTAGATTAGGTGTCAGCAAATAGGTTCTCGGAAATAAATACTCACGCAGAGCCATCACAGCATCTGATTCTAGCAACGTATGCCCCGACTGTGAAATCATCACAGGGTCTAAAACCACAGGGATCTGCGAATAGCGTTTTAAACATGAAGCCACAGCTTCAATAATAGGAGCATTACAGAGCATGCCTATCTTAATCACATCAGCACCGATATCTTCTAAAACAGCTTCTATTTGCTCTGCCACAAAGCTTGGGCTCACCGGAAAAATCGATCGAACACCCCGCGTATTCTGAGCCGTCAAAGCTGTAATGGCCGACGCTCCATAACAACCCAGAGCCATAAAAGTTTTTAGATCCGCCTGAATACCTGCACCGCCTCCTGAATCAGACCCCGCGATGGTGAGTACACGCTTCATTTCAAAAATGCCTTCGCTGTTTCATAAGGATTTTGTGAACGACAAATTGCACTAACAACAGCTAAACCATCGGCTCCAGCAGCTCGAACTGCACTTGCATTTTCAGGAGTCATGCCTCCAATCGCAACCAATTTGTGGCGGCTCATTTTTCTGGCCCTTTGAAGACCTTCTATGCCAAAAGGAGGAGCTGCATCGAGTTTTGTGGAGGTCAATAAAACTGGGCTTATACCTATGTACTCCACGTCATATTTTTCAGCTTCTTCGAGTTCTTCGAAATTCTCAACGGTCCAACCAATGCTCATAGAAGCCGGCAGAATTCCGCGAGCCACTTCGAAAGGCAAATCTTTCTGGCCTAAATGAACCCCTGCCGCTCCGATAGCCAAAGCAATATCAACACGATCGTTAATAATCAAAGGAACCTTCAATTCATAGCAAATAGATTTAATCTCGACTGCTCGATTATAAAAATCATTGTCGTTGAAAAATTTATCACGCCATTGAACACAAGTAACCCCGCCTCGAACCGCTTCTTGTATTAACCACGGAACCTGAGCATGTGGCTCTAAAACCAATTGCAAAGCAACATCAATATTTCGTATCATGAGATTCCACAGTCAGTAATTTAGAAATCCACTCTTCTTTCATTGCACTCAAACAATCCAGATAGGCGACTTTATAAGAACCCATACCTGGACAATCGACAGCGGCTCTTTCACCAGTAATACAGCAATACGCCATGGCATGAGCAGCTGCCAGAGTATAGTTTTTCTGGACTGTACAGAAAGCGGCTATAACAGAAGAGACCAAGCAGCCCATCCCGGTGACGCGTGTCATCATTGAGGTTCCGTTATAAATACGCAACATTTGGGAAGGCCCGATAACTAAATCATCCGGTCCACTAGCAATCACAACACAGTTGAATTCATCAAATAGTTTTTGAGAGGCATCATAAGCCTCGCTAGGCAGAAGAGACGTCTCCACACCATAGGTTGTTGCTTTTTCGCCTACAAGACCACAAATCTCGGATGGATTTCCCCTCACCACACTAACACCGCCTTGAGCCAAAAGCTCTCTGGCCACACGAGTACGATATGGTGTCGCGCCAACACCAACAGGGTCTAACACCACAGGGATCCCCTTTTTAGCTGCAGTAGTAAGAGCCAGTTTGGCACTTTCAATCCAAGCAGCATCGAGTGTCCCCATATTGAGCACCAAAGCTTCAGAAATATCGACAATATCCGAAATCTCTTCGGGAGCATGAGCCATAATAGGAGCTGCTCCAAGAGCCAAAAGCCCATTGGCAACCCACTCCATAGACACATGATTGGTCACATTGTGGATCAACGGCTTTCTTTCTCGAATCAAAGATAGGTCAGAAACGATGAATTCAGAATTAATATTCATTACGCCGACATACACACAGAAAGTGCTTTCATCAAGAGTTAACCTCACATTTTATTTACTTATCAATGGTTATTTCTGAAGATCTCTATTTGCGAACAAAAAATAACATCTGCTTTTGCTAAAGGTTGGTTAGAACAAGGCAAGACTCCTATTTCTATCGAAAATGCCTTAAAAATAGTGCGTTCTCTAGGACTCATTGCAAAATAAATCCATAATTTCAAGGCAAGAATCCTGCTGCTGTATTATCATAATAATATATGGCTAAAAGAATCGAAGGTCCTCATGAACCAGTGCGTTTTCCAGATCCACAACCAGTGCAATCTCAACTGCAGGGCTCGAAAGATATTCATGATTTTCCAGCATTAGAAACATTTAAACCAAAACTTCCTCGGAATCTTAGTCTTGGTATAGATCCTGAGCCTTTGCAGAAGATCGAAACCTCTGCCAAAGCTGTAGAATCAAACATTCATCCCAGCAAGTTAAAATTTGTGCTTACAAAATACCTTGCAGCAATGAAAGAAGCGAATAATGGCAGTGTTCTTACCGATGAAATAAATAGAGTCAATGAGGCTCTGGTAGAGATAAGTAAACGCCCACGATCAATGACACCCAGTTCACCTGATAAATCCGAAGCCAATGTCGTGCCTCCTGAACCAGGAAACAGCAGT
>JBAXMC010000192.1:0-2810 GCA_037134495.1 Myxococcaceae bacterium | reverse complement strand
TGTTGCGATGTCATATCAGCACCAGTCGCCTTAACTTCAGCAGCGATGTATCGATCGTTTGGGAGCTTGATCAGAAAATCAACTTCTACCTTCTCTTTGGAACGCAGAAAATGGATTTCTGGGTTCATTGAACGATTGGTAAAAAAGCGAAGGATTTCAGAGAATGCCAAATTTTCCAATAATGATCCAAAATAAGGACTGAGCATTAATGGTGCAAACTGCGTCCAACCTTGAAGCCTTGCGGCCAAAGCAATGTCCTCAAAATAAAATTTAGGGGTTTTGATGAGTCTCTGATTTAGATTATTATAGTAAGGCTCCAGGATCCGTACAATTCCATTTTGCTCAAGCAATGAAATCCAAGATTGAACGGTTGTGACTTCAATTCCGATATTTTGAGCAATGTCTGAGTAGTTCAGAAGCTGCCCCACACGAGCAGCGCAAAGTTGAAGCATCTTACTAAAAGCAGACCTTTTCTCAATTCCAGCTGCAGCAACAATGTCTTTCTCAATAAATGTACCAATGAAATCATTTAAATACTGAACAGGATCGAGACTTGGCGACACATACAGCTCTGGCCAACCACCCTTTATAAAGAGCGACTGGAGATTAAAAGGCTCAACAGCTCCGAGTTCATGAATCGAAAGGGTGTTTAGGCTAAAGTAGCTGGCTCTGCCCGCCAAGGACTCGCGAACCGATTTTTGCAATAAAGTCTGGTTAGAGCCCGTAATCCAAATATCCAGCTCCGAACCTATCTCATTTGCTCTTCTATCTCTTCTCTCAGCATCTACCATTTTCTTGATTTCTGGAAAAACTTCTGGAGCTAACGTGGCTTCATCGAGTATTATTTTTTTTGAAAACTGTTTAAAAAAAAGAGCAGGGTTTTCTTTTGCAAGATTTCGAACTCCTAAATCATCAAATAAGACTAACTCGTGCGTTTTTAAGTGATCTAAGATAGAGGTTTTGCCAACCTGTCTTGGGCCTTTTAAAACTTTGACCGGCAAGTGCTGTTTAGGGTCTCCTTGCTTTAAAAATCCACTGAAATCTCTTTTGATCCACATAGATGACTAATTTAGGTTATCATCCTAAATTAGTCAAGTCTCAAGAAATCACTTGTTTGAAAAACGCCAGACTTTTTAAAGGTGTTTGCTTGTGTTGTTTAAGATGTCGAACAAAAACAGTGGCCATTTCTCTGAGATCGTTCACACTGGCTTCTTGCTCACTGAGTAGCCCAGATAGCTCCAATAATTTGAACTCGAAAGCTCTAATATCACCTGTTGAGAGCTCTGCTGTCGCAGCTTGTTTTAGAAAATTATCTAATAAATCAAACAGTTGAGGTACAGAGTCATGTTCTGGCACAAAAATCTCTATCAGCTCTGTAGCATAAGCTGCCAAGGCAAAGCCTCTTAAATTACTGGCTAACGCATGCGTGTATGCCCCGAGATCAAGCTCCGACATAGTGGCCATACCACTGGATTTGGCCTTAAAAGTCATGCGACCTCTGGCAGGAGCCTGTAAAACGCTGCCACGCTTTTTAGAAGGTTTAAAAGCGTTTCGACAAAATACACTCATCCGACCCTCTTCTCGGGTGAATACCCGCGCAATGCAGTCGGCTTCTCCGTAACGTACCAGAGAAGTTATGATAATTTCATCAGAGTTCACGATAGTCCAAGTCTTTTCCAAATGTCTCAGTGAGATAAAGCAGAGAGATGGTAGCTAGAATAAGCACAATCGCAGCCATTGCAAACGCGCTTTGCGCCAAGGTCATATATTTTTGAAACCACTGAATCCCCAGTGTCATGAGGACTACGGAACCCCGCATCCAGTTGGTCACTGTAATCACGGCGGTCCCTCTAATATTAGTTCCGAAACTCTCTGCAAGCATTGTGACATAAACAGCCCAATAGCCTGCAGAAAAACCAATCACAGAGCAAAGCATGTAAAAATTTGTTAGCCCTGGATTAAATGAGTTCAGATAAACCGTGATCATGCAGGTGCTTAGCAACATAAAACAGCCAATCACGCCGCGTCTTGAAGCAAAAATATGACTCAATAATCCACTCACTAAGTCGCCCATGCAGAGGCCGATATAGCAAAATAAAATGGCTTTTCCTGCTGAAACCGTCTCTTGCATGCCTTCTACTTTCATGAGCTCTGGCGAAAAAGTCATCAAGATACCCACAACATACCAGATAGGAACGCCTACCAGGATACAGGCCAAATAACGCAAGAAGCGTTTTCTGGAGCGAACAAATAGATCAATGCGCCCACGATTTTCTGCTGGTGAAGTGAGGAACAACGAAGACTCTGAAACATAGAGTCGAAGGCAGAGCAATAAAAGCCCCATCCCGCCGCCAACCAAATAGGCTACTTGCCAATGCAGTGCATCTCCAATCAAACCCGCAGCGACAGCCCCCATGAGTCCGAATGCCGTGAGCAAAGTTGTCCAAAGAGTTCTTCGGTGCTTTAAGCTACTCTCGCTGATCAAAGTCACCGCTGCGCCAACTTCTCCAGAGAGGCCAAAGCCAGCAATAAATCTTAAAATGGCATATGTGTTAAGCGAGAAAACAAATGCATTCGCAAAATTAGCCAGAGAATAAAGCAATATAGACGCCATCATGACCGTGGTTCGGCCTTTTCTATCCGCTAGAGCGCCCCAGAAGAATCCGCCGATCAACATGCCCGCCATTTGGCAGTTGATCAAAAGCATGCCGGCATCCAATAATTGTTCTGTTGGAATTTGGATTGCTTTTAAACTTTCAATGCGAACGACGCCAAACAAGACAAGGTCATAGATGTCAACAAAATAGCCC
>JBAXMC010000191.1:0-2826 GCA_037134495.1 Myxococcaceae bacterium | reverse complement strand
GCATAAAGGAAACCTTTGGTGGGGGTACTTGGATTTGAACCAAGGACCAATCAGTTATGAGCCGACTGCTCTAACCACTGAGCTATACCCCCCTCAAAGACCTCATTTGCACCTACCTATAATAACAGATTAGTAGATTTCTTGAGAAGTTGGTTCGTCTGTATCTTTTGACTCTTTGCGAAGACTTCTTCTTTCTTGTTCTGATCGTCCGGCCCATGTGCCGAATTTTTCATAGAAAGAGTACTCGCTGCATTCAATTGTGACTACGCATTCTTCGCAGACGTTTTTGGCCTGTTTACTGCTTTCGCCTCTTTCTGGGTAAAATAGGCTTGTTTTTGTGCCTCGACAATTGGCGTCCTTCATCCATACTTCTTTTTCGAATAGTCTAGCGTGCAGGCTTCCTGCTCGCCCTTCAAGTGGTATTACGTCAGCTTGAGGTTCGTCGAACCCGTAGTCATAATTACTATCTCCAAGCTCACTTAGAAAATCGATAGTTTGTGAACTTGGAAGTTCTCGCTCGTTTTTTCTCGACATATAAACTCTCCTGTTTTAAAAGAAGCTTACCACCATTTGCCTTGCAATTCACCCTATATATTAAGTGTATAGAATAGCAGAATTTTTAAAAAAATAAACCACATTATTGTACAGATATTTACGAGATTAGTTTGGCAATCGTTACAAAAGAGCTTCAATCCAGTTATTGGCTTGATAATAGTAGACTGTAGTTAGTAGCCAAGTCGTATATAATGGTTAAGTAATGTTTCAAAAACTAAAAAGTTGGCACAAAAAAGGTTACTGGCGAATATTTACAGACACGAGTAGTCTTAGTCTGATTGCTTTTGGCGTCATTGCGTTGATAGTTAGTTGGAATGGGTTGAAGGCAATACAGTCAAATTATGAATTTCAGAAACAAATTGCCAGGCTAGAGCAGCAAAACGAAGTCAGTAAATTGGAGAATGATAATCTAAAACTTAAGAATGAATACTATAATACTGATGAATTTTTGGAATTATCTGCGAGGCGACAATTCGGCTTGGCAGCACCAGGAGAAAAGGTATATTTGATACCAGAAAAAGTCGCTAAAGCGAATGTGGTGAATACCGCAAAAGTAGCAAAGCCAAAAGTTGTTTTGCGAGTAGGGGATAAGCCGGGTTATCAAAAGAATTTCCAGGCATGGATCAACTTCTTTTTGCATCGCCAAACAAAATAACTTTTAGTTATAAGATTGACAATTCCCCCCCTGTTAAGGTATTATCTAATCTGTTCCAATTGTCTTCAATAGTCTAGTGTCTTAATCGATTTCGAGAGAGGATTCTCGAAATCGGGAGGAGAGGGCTTGGTGGGGTAACTAGAACTGACGGTCAAACTTGTTTTGCCGGCAGCTCAGTTACCCAACCATCACACATCGACGACGCGGGGTGGAGCAGCGGCAGCTCGCGTGGCTCATAACCACGAGGTCCCAGGTTCGAGTCCTGGCCCCGCTACCAAGAAAAATGGCTCACCGTAAGGTGGGCCTTTTTTCTTGGTCACGAGCCAAGACTCGGTTCTGGGACGCAACAGCTTTAGCTGATGCAAGTCCCAGGTTCGGTCATTAGTCACAGGCCCCAGCGTAGCGGGCGCCTGGATTAATGTGCGCTTGCCCTGGCCCCCTAAATCACAAAAAATAAACAAAAATCCCCAGATGAAAAATCCCAAATCACATTTTTACCATCTGTTAGGGGTTAAACCCTGGTACTCCTGGTACTCCATGGAGCTGGTTTGATCCTGTGAACTATGCGAAGTGCTATAGTGTACTTATGAAAGAAATTCCCTCAGAACAAGATACGCAACATAGCAGAGGGTCGGTAAATATAGACCAAATCCCAGAGAGAGCGGTCATATTTATGGGAGGCATTGGGTATGACGAACAACGAAACCGCGAAGTTGGTGGCGCTATCATGCGACTAGGCAACTACAGTCACACAATAACTATTCCCGATTCAGTTCCTGCAGGGCCGAGGGATGGTACGATAATACATAGGTATCCTGACGGAAGCGAGCTCGAAAAGCCTGGAAAAGAGTCTCTCACGCAACTCGGTAACGATGAGGCAGAGATACGTTTTAGTAAGTTACATGCAGATCGAGCGAGACTATTAATCGCTGCGATAGAAGCAGACGGAGGTCAACCAGTTGATGCAGTTTTTCAATCAGGCGATGCTTCAACGGGTTTGCTAGCAATACATGAAAGACCAGAATTATTTGAACGAGTCGTTTTATTAGACCCAGCAGGTATTATTGACTTACCACCACGTCGAGAGTTTCTCAAGCAAGAGTTGCGAAGTGGTAATCTATCGCAAATCTTTCGACGAAAACAGAAGGTTACAGAATCCGAACGGTTTGAAGTTCCTGCGGGTCGTTTTCAAAAAATGAGACGGATCAGGCGATCAAGCCAGGGCGGCAATCAAATTGCAACCTACGTTTCCTCACAAGCAGGGATGTTGCATGAAATAGCAGAATCAGAACATGCACCTAGCCTCTCGATTATCGCAAGTCAATTTGACCATGCCTACAGTCCGTTACGAATACTGCAGTCATTAGTCAATCTGGATGATATTAGAAGCTTTTTTGTAACCAATATGGGACATGGTTTGGGTGGGAAACAAAAACGACTAGAACAGGTCATACAAGTTCTGAAGCAAACGGAGGAAGTTGCCGAATCATTCGTAGATCGCTTGCATTTTTTTGACGGAGTATCAGAAACCTATAGTGAAAAGATGATGAAAATAGTGCACGAAAGATTACGAAAATAGTGCAATTAAACACATAATATTAGGCCGAAAAAAACAG
>JBAXMC010000190.1:0-2884 GCA_037134495.1 Myxococcaceae bacterium | reverse complement strand
CCTCAGATTCGACTTTGATTAGACGTTTTCAAGAGACTCGGCGTCCACACCCGTTAGATAAGACAGGGCAGGGTTTGGCCGCTAGCATTGGGCAAGAACGCTTATTGCTGGCAGACTTAGGAACTATTGCTGACCGTGTAATCCAGACAGATAATTATAATTCACACGAACTCAAAGCAGAAATTGCGCGTCTTGTCGGTGCGCAGATTCAAGATTTTATGACCGTTCGACTCATGAGTTTTGGTTTCAAATACGGCCTTCCTCAAGAGTTGGATTTATGCCTTGATGCTCGGTTTCTCAAAAACCCCTATTTTATACCGGAGCTGAAGTCTCAGTCTGGACTCGATATGCCAGTACGTGAGTTTGTCCTTGGAGAACCCAATACTCAGCTTTTTATCGAAAAAAGTTTAGATTTATTCAAATTTTTGATTCCTTGCTATCAGGCAGAGAAAAAAACATATTTAACCATTGCGATTGGTTGCACAGGAGGCAGGCACAGATCGCCGGCTTTGGTATGTGAAATCGCGCGTTTATTAGAGCTTTCTGGAAACAAAATTCAAATTACTCATCGGGACATTCAAAAATAATGCGGTTTCTTATTCTATTATTCTTGCTTGGTTGCCAGCCAAAACCGATCTCTCAACCTACTTATGCGCAGGCTGAAAAATTATTTGAAGACCAGAAGTTTATTGATAGCGCCAAAATGCTATCTAAATTGCTCGATCAAGATCCTAAGTTGCCCGGTGCTCGCAATCTGTTGGCGCGGTGTTTTTTCTTTTTGGGTAACCCCGATCGCAGCATCGAAGAACTGCAATTCGTTTTATCAACCACTTCTCCGGGTGCAGAAGCTAGTTTAGACGCGCTATTTTTAATGGGCGCGGTCACGCTTGAATCTAATAATCTTTCTGAAAAAAATCGCCTCAAAGGCCTGAAAGCTTGGGAAGTTTATTTAAAAGTTGCACCCAAAAGTAATCTTACAGAAAAAGTTGTGGTTGGTTTGGCTGAATTAAAAGCACTTGATGACCCTCAAAAAGCAACCGACTTAGCAAGAAGCTATATTCAGCAATCTAAAGTATCAAAAGCGCTGGCTGTTTTTGAGCGTGTTTTGAAAAAACAGCCCAACTATGTTCCTGCTTGGCATTATCAGGGCATGGCTTTTATTATGCAGGGCGAGCCCAAGAAAGCCGTCGCGAGCTGGAAAGAGGTCTTCAAAAAAGATCCAATTTATGCAAAAAAGTTTAAACTTGATCAACGAATTGCCGTGGCGGAAAAATTATGAGCGAAAATTTAAGAACTCTCGAAGGCTGGTACACGTTACATGAGTTTAGACGTTTTGATTGGTCTGCCTGGCGAGCGTTGTCTGAACGTGAACGTCAAGAGATTCAAGAAGAGTTCTTGGGTGTTTTGAAGCAATATCGGCATTGCGACGAACAACGACAAGGAGCGTTTTCGTTTTATGAGATTCTAGGTCACAAAGCTGATTTCTTGTTTTTAAACCTAAGACCAACGATGCAAGAGCTCTCTAAAGCCGAACAAGCTTTTCAAAAAACGCGTTTTTCGGAGTTTGCGCCTCTGATTTATTCGTATGTTTCTGTCGTTGAACTCAGCAACTATGTCCATAGCTCAGAATCGATTAGCCCTGAAGCTCAGGCAATGATCGATGCTCGATTAAAACCTGTTTTGCCTAAAACTCAGCATGTTTGTTTTTACCCCATGAACAAACGTCGTGAGGATTCTAATAATTGGTACACGGAAAGTCTCGAAGAACGACGTCGCATGATGAAAGAGCACGGATTAATTGGCCGTACCTATGCTGGGCGCGTGACTCAAATGATTGGTGGCTCGATTGGTTTGGATGATTGGGAGTGGGGAGTAACCCTGTTTGCCGAAGACCCACTGGTGTTCAAACACTTGGTGACAGAAATGCGCTTTGACGAAGCCAGCGCACGCTTTGCTGACTTCGGAGCGTTCTATGTGGGTAATCGGTTAGAGATAGAAGGATTGGTTCATAACATACTGTGTTCCGAAGCTGCATGAATCGCCCAGGCCAATACGCCTGCTATTGCAACAATGCTGCCTCCGGCCACTCCAACACTGCCTAGCAGCGAAACCCCCGCTAATTTAGCGAGAACCAAAGAAGTCCCACTGATCGCTGCTGATATGCTGACGATCCGTGTAGCGTCATCGCCAGCGAAAGCCATCGATGGAACTGAAAATGCAAAAATAAAAACAAGAAAATAAGCTGAAAGTTTCATGCTAGTTGTTTCTCTCCTAAGATGTTCTTTCTCTATCTCCATGATTTTGGCAGCCGATTTGAAAGCCGAGTTTCACAGATGGCGTAAGCGGCTTACAAGCTTTTGTAATCCACCTTGTTACCATCTGAACATCTTCGAAAAAAGGCATGTGCCCAGCCTCTGGAACTTCCGTGACGGAAATGCAGCTATTACCGGTGGTTTCCCAAAAATGCTCCTCTGCTTTAGGTAGCACTTTGTCTTGTTGTCCCCAGTAGACAGTCGTATTGGCTTTGAGTTGAGCCAGTTTTTCGTTCGTGAGCAAATCACTACTGTGCACGGAGTTAATTAACTTTTGCAAAATAGGATGATCGAATTGATTTCGAACGGCAGCATCATAAACACTGCTCATGGGCCACGAGGGTGGGTGGGCAAAAATACGCTTTACAAAAGCATCAGCCTGTTTGTCGTTTCTGAGTGCAAATAGTTTCTTGAGACGGTCAAACTCTGCCTCTGTCATAGGTGCACCTGCTGGAGAACTCAAAACCAGGGAATCAATCGGAGTATCAGGCTTAAGCGCAAGCAATGCGGCTGCAAAACCTCCCATTGAGTTACCAAAAACGACCACAGGAGGGCGCAAGTTAAGCTTTTTT
>JBAXMC010000189.1:0-2940 GCA_037134495.1 Myxococcaceae bacterium | reverse complement strand
ACAATGCAAGCCGACTCACCTACACGCAGACCCTCTAGGGTGCGTAGGGCGGTGGGGTTACTTTTTAAAGTTGAAGAATGGGGCATGTCATCATAAAATGCAAATAGGAATGATTTGCATTCGTTAAAAATTTTACCCTATCTGGCATGATCTACCCATAAGCAAAAAGACAAAGTTTGCTTTGGATCAAATAACAAGAGGTTGTCAGCATGGACATTGAAGCGAATTCAGCGCTTTTGAAGAATAAGGGATTAAAAATCACCACCCCGCGCTTGGCAGTGCTGGAGATTTTTCAAAAGAGCAAAGAGCGCCATTTGAGCGCTGAAGATGTATTTAAGGAAGCCTTGTCCAAAGATGGCGACTTGGGTTTGGCCACGGTTTACCGCGTGTTGACCCAACTCTCCGAGGTAGGCTTGCTGGCCGCCACCAATTTTGAAACGGGTAAAACCACCTTTGAATTGAATGAGGGCGGGCACCACGACCATTTGGTCTGTTTAAATTGCGGTTCGGTGATTGAGTTCAACGACGAAGAAATCGAAAACCGACAAGAACTCATTGCCAAGCAGCATGGGTTTCGCTTGATCAACCACTCGATGGCTTTGTATGGAGTGTGCTCGAAGCCGGCTTGTAATGACGTTGGTTAGTTCGGTTGAGTTGGGTGTGGTCGAACCACTGGTACTGCATCACACTTCAGAAACACCCCCAGGTTTTTTATCGCAAGAGGTTCTGGGTGAGGCTTTTTACGCCGCCACCAAAGAACGCGAAATTCCAGGCTTTCAGTTTGGTTATTTAGTGGCTACCAGGGCAGGCGAATCGGTTGCGACTGTGCCGTACTTCTTGACGGATTTCAAGCTCAACACGATGTTGGAAGACGGGTGGTTGAAGCGCTTGTTGGGCAATGCTGGTTTTCGGATGGCATGTGTGGGACATCCTTGTTCCACATTTGGTCAAATTGATGGGACCGTTTCCCCTGATTTAATGCCAGCGGTCTACGAACATCTTAGAAAACTGGCCAGTGTGATCTCCATCAAAGGTTTCCCAGTTGATTTTCCTGCGCCTGGATTTGTGCAGATAAAAGGTTTTCCCGCAGCCATTTTGTATGTGCGAGAGAATTTTTGGGCTAGTCTGTCTGCTAGTCGTCGCAGAAATTTACAGCGTAAGCGAAAAGTTTCTTCCGCGATTAGGTTTGAGATCACACAAGGGTTACCCAGCAAACACCTTGACGAAATTCACGAATTCTATGTGTTGACTCGTTCGCGTTCTTCTATAGATTTTGCCGCATTGTCTAAAGATTACTTTGTATCCACTTCGCCCTTGAGTCACTATGTACTGGCGTATCTAAACGGACAATTGGTGGGATTTATTCAAGCTATTTGTAACCATAAAACTATGGTGGCGGGATACATTGGAATAGATCAAAACTGCAGCAGAGAGCACGGGGTCTATTTTTCATTGGTCATGCGTGCGGTAGATTTAGCTATTGAAAAAAAGTACGAAAAGATTGAGTTGGGCGAAACCCATTACACCTTTAAAAAAGCCTTAGGCAGTAAATTAGAAACAAACTATGCTTACTTTAGGCATCGCAATAAATTGGCCCATGCTGTGATGTCGGTTTTTTCGTTTTTATTTGAACCTAGTGAGAAAGAGTTGTTATAGGTGAGCACTCTAAATTTTTTTGTTTAAGCTGATCTGTGATTCATTTTTTTTAATCAATTCGATACGGTATCGAGACTGCATTACTTTTAAGAGCAAATCGCGCTCACATATATTACGCTGAAGTTTTTCTATGAAGAGTATGGCGCTAACAGAGACTAGAAAGAAATTAAAAAATTGAATCCAATCTGTTGGATGTAATTCGTTAAGAGGGCCAAGAATTTGGTAGGGTTTGACAAAATAATAACCCCCTAGTGCGATACTCAAAGCAATGGAAAGTAAGGCTAACTTATAACCATAAAAGAAGGCAATAATCGTACAAGCTACGATGAAAAGGTGAAATGGGGCGTAAGGTTCAACCAATGGATGGATGCCTAGCCGAATCAAAAAAGCTATCAATAAGATTAGTAAGGCTCCGCTTACAGAATTGTTAGGTGAATGCCGGACCCAATTTTTCGAATTTTTAATACGCATGCTTCAACCTCAATCTACAACACATTTAATACACCTTGAAGGTGGTGAACACTGCGTGATGATGTTACATGGTCTCGGTGCAAATGCCTTAGAACTTCAGCGGTTGGTGAAAGATATTCACGCATTAGGATTTAGTGTTGTAGTTCCTCGCATTGATGGCTATACCTTTGAATCCGATTTACAGGAGTGGAGTAGTTGGGTTGAGCAAGCGCAAAATCAACTCTGGAGCTTGCAAAAAAAATACGCAACTGTCTCGTTAGTTGGCTTATCGATGGGCGCAGTGCTTGGCTTAGTTCTAGCGCAAAAGCAAGAAAACAACTTGGCCGGAATGGTATTGCTCTCAACAGCCCTAGCTTTTGATGGTTGGGCTATGCCTTGGTATCGATTCCTACTCCAATTGCCAGCTTGGTTGCCTTTTATTGGGCGATATGAACTCAAGGAAACTGAACCTTTTGGTATCAAAAATGAGGAAATGCGTTCTGCTGTTCGATCTTTGATGAAATCGCATCACATATCTGAATCTGGGGCGGATAAGTTGACCTACGGTCAGATCAAGCAAGGCCAATTACTAGTTAAAGAAGCTCGAAAAAATATCCAAATGATTATTTGCCCTTGCTTGATCATCCACGCGGTTGATGACGAGGTCGTTCATATCAATAACGCAGAATGGGTGTTCAAAAAAATAAAATCAACAGACAAAGAGCTTATTTACTTAGGTGACAGCTATCACATGATCACAGTAGATAACGAGAAAGATACTGTTAACGAGGAAACTGCTAGATTTTTAAAAAAGAGCATCAATAAACATACTGG
>JBAXMC010000188.1:0-2995 GCA_037134495.1 Myxococcaceae bacterium | reverse complement strand
CGCTAATTCCTAAGAGAGCAATAAAGCGCGTTAACTGGTCTTGCCATTTGCCTCGTTTCCAGGCTGCTAAAATGCCGAGCAAAGGCCCTAAAGCCAACGCAAACAACATTGAAGCCAGCGCCAAAATAATCGTGTACGGCAAACGCGCCGCAATCACGCTCATAACGGGTTTTTGAGTTCTGTAGCTGAGTAATTTATTCTGTGAAATTTTAGAAACAAAGCCGATATATTGACTAACAAAACCAACTGGGTACCCTTCTGCGTCAACCAATCCTAAATCTTGTGATAACTTGACACGCATTTCTTGTGTCGCTTGTTCACCTAAAATATAATCTACGGGGTCACCTGGAACCAAACGCAGTAGCCCTGTGACAAGTATCGTCGCTCCAAACATCACCCACAGAATTTGGAAGAATTTTGTCATCAGCGCCTCTCCAATCTAGCGCGTGTCAGCGGCAAAAACGAACAGGTTCGAGTTGGTTCGAAACCCAGCAAGTCTCGACTGGTAACAGTCAGATTATCTTCAAACCAAAGTGGGATATAGGGCAGAGTTTTTAATAAGCGCTTTTCTATTTGGCTATAAAGCGCTTTGCGTTTGCCTAAATTAGAAGTCATTTGAGCTTCTTCAATCCATTTGTCTAACTCTGGATCAATATAGGCTCCTCGGTTACCTCCAGCTTTATCAGGTCCAGGAATGCGAGCCGAATGAAACACCCAATCAAACAAATTAGGTTCAACTACTGGCGACCAAATGGCACTAAACAAATCGAATCGCCCTTCTTTCATGTTTTGATAAGTAACAGCCCAGTCCTGAACACGAATTTCTAAATCAATGCCTACTTGTTTAAGCTGCTGCTTATAAATCAGAGAAATACTTTGTCTAAACCGGTCAGTTCCAGCCAAAAGCGTGAGTTTAAGCGGCAGTTTATAACCGGTTTCTTTGAGTAATCTCTTGGCTTTTTCGGGGTCATATTGAATAGGCTGCAAACTTTCATCTTTTGCCCAATGCCGTGCTGGCAACATGCCTGTTGCTCGAGTTGCCATGCCTTGAAATTTAGCTTTCAAAATCGGGTCTATATTCAGTGCCATTGATATCGCCTGACGAACCCGAATGTCAGACAATGGAGGTTTTCTCAAATTCATGGCAAAATAGGCATAATCTAAACCCGGCGTTTTTTCGACTCGAACTCTGTCTCGATATTTTTCTAAAGCCGGCAGTTGAAACGGTTTAATAATCCCCGAAGCAAAATCAGCTTTGCCTTTCATCAGTTCAAGCAATCTAGCGTTAGCGTCTCGAACAACACGAACTTCAATATTTTGAATTTTAGGCTTGCCCTCAAACCATTTTTCGAAAGCTTCTAAGTTCCAAGTTTCCGTAGCAGAATTATGCGACTTCAATCGATAAGGCCCCGAACCTGTTTCGTATTTCTGAGAAAAAATACCCAAACCCACCAAATCGTTTAAAAAAGGCGCATAGGGTGTTTTGAGCTTAAACTCAACCAAAAGACGAGAACGCGCCAAAATGCTCTCAATGGGAGCTTTGATTTCAGCGTGCCCTGGGTGATTAAACGTATAGACAACGTCTTTGGCTTCTAAAGGCTCACCGTTGTGAAAAAGCAAGCCTGGTCTGAGTTTAATCTGATAAGTTAGCGCATCTTTTTGAATCGCCTTCTCAGCTAAATAGGGGATTGGCAACAACTCATCGTCGATCATAAACAACGGTGCATAAACCAACCGGCTAAGTTGTTGAGCAACTTGAGAAGTTGCCTGCGATGGGTCTAAACTTTCAGGAACCGTCGCAATAATCATGTGCAACGTAGAATCTTGGGTAACTGGCTTAGAGCAAGATACAGCTAAAAGCAGCCCAAGAAACAGACACTTCACTTACTCCCCCAATAGTTTCATTCGGATTCTATCACGATCGAAACCTTGCAAGCGATGGGTTCGCACAATGGCTGTTAAATCAAATAAAGCACGATCTAATTTCTCATTATTAATCACATAGTCATAGCTTTTAAGACCGATTCTAATTTCGTTGCGTGCATCCTGCAAACGCTCTTGAATTTTTTCTTCAGGTTCTGTTCCACGGCCGCGCAAACGACTTTCGAGTTCTTCCATAGAAGGAGGCAAGATAAAAATCAGCACCGTTTTAGGAAACCGTTTTTTAATTTGAAGCCCACCTTGAACATCGATATCAAACAACACGTCTTTGTTTTCATCTAATTTTTGCTGAGTCCACTCAGCAGAAGAGCCATAGCGATGCCCATGAACAACAGCCCATTCGAGAAAAGCGTTTCTTTTAATTTTCGCATCAAATTCAGCATCATCAATAAAATGATAGTCTTCGTTGTTGCGTTCATGTGCTCGCATTTGCCTCGTGGTATGACTCACACTAATTTGAAGATTAGACATACTGTCAACCAACAAATGCGCAAGGGTGGTTTTACCTGTACCGCTCGGAGCGCTTAAAACGACTGGAAAGAATTGGCGTGCCATAGAAGAGTTTTAAAGCAAGCCAGGCTCTTGTGCAACCAACTTTCTTTTCTAAACCATATCTTCTGGTTTTACTCGCTCATCAAATTCTTCTGCTGTCATGAGGCCCATCGATAAGACAGCAGCTTTTAAAGTCGTGTCTTCTTCATGGGCTTTTTTGGCAGCTTTGGCAGCTTTGTCATAACCCACATAAGGCGTAAGCGCTGTAACCAACATGAGAGACTGGCCTTTTAATTCTTCGATGCGTTTGAGATTGGGTTTCATTCCTACAATACAGTGTTCTTCAAAGCTCAGACACACATCTGCCAAAAGCCTAATAGACTGCAAGACATTGTAAATAATCACGGGTTTGAACACATTGAGCTCGAAATTTCCCTGACTTCCAGCCATCATAACCGTGCTGTGATTGCCTATCACTTGGCAGCACACCATGGTCATGGCTTCTGCTTGCGTGGGATTGACCTTGCCTGGCATGATGGATGAGCCCGGTTCGTTTTCGGGG
>JBAXMC010000187.1:0-3010 GCA_037134495.1 Myxococcaceae bacterium | reverse complement strand
CTCATCGGAGGCTCCCTACAATATGGCTTTGTTCTGTTTCTCTTCCGTAAGAGAAATTGAGTCGGCATTCACCTCATTAATACCAAGTGCAGGTTCAACGTCGGCGAGCAATTCGAGGAAAAGCATCTTTAGTACTTTTGAAAGCCGTGCCACCACTGAAGAAATTTCACGTAAAACGAACGCTGAGAGTCTCCTCAGCAAAGATGAGAGATTACCTACGTGACATTTATTTCTAAAGATGGGGCACCTAGAACAATGAAGACTCTCTTTTTTATATCCCTATTTATCACATCCTTCTGGATCACGGGCGATGCTCAAACAAACGAAAAGCAAGCTCAAGCTGAAGCAGTAGCTAAATATCCGGAACTTGGGATTTCTGGATCAGATTTCAATAAACAATTCCTTAAAGAGTACAAGAGTCGTCGAGCTACTGATCCAAGTTTTTTCACTAATCCAAGATGGCCTATTATCTTGTCCGAAGAAATAGCTACTTTCCATCGCGCAAACACAGGTGCGGGCGTCGTTAAAAACACAGCGCCCTCAGAGGCAGCGGCGTCGGGGCCTATGGTTTCCCCCTCGGCATCCACCGACTCGGGCGCTGCACCACAGACAACGTCTGGGAATGTCGCACAGAGGACCAGCACGGAGCCGAGTTCTATTCGCAAAACGTACACGGTGGTCATGGGCGACAACTTGACAGCTATCGCAAAGCGGATGCGAGTAGATTACGAAGAGATGCTTAGGATTAATAGCATAAAAGATCCCAGGCAACTGCTGATCGGACAGGTACTAAAGATGCCTGAAATACAAACCACACAAAACACGAACCCTTCATCACCGAACATAACAATAGACCATCGAAAGCATTCTCAGGATTCAGCCACCGGATTAAAAAACAATGACTCAAATTCAAAACCGAGTAACACAGGTGAAATAAACCAAGAATTAAAAAATATTGAAAATAAATCAAAAACAATAGCACCGGGAACTTTTATTGCGCAAAATGCAATATCTATTTTCGCTTCCATTATACTTATTTTATTTTTTGGATTTTTAATAAAAAGCATTCTAAACATAAATCCTGAACTCAAATCAGGAAACAGCATATCTAAATCAGAAAGTGGCACTGACGGGAAAAATCCATCAGCCATCAAAATAGCATCCCCAGATGCCCCCCCCACGACCTCATCAGAGGAAGAGCATGAATCCACACAAAGGTGTGCATTCTGTGCTGAGGTAGTCCTCATCACCGCAAAAAAATGCAAACATTGTGGAGAGTTATTGAATGGTACAATCAAAGTTCATAATCAATCCACTGTAACCTGTAGGACTTGCGGCCAGGGCAAGCTACAGCGGATAGAAAAACACCGATTGAGTGAGCCCGTAGTCATAATCGGATACATTCTTCTGATTCCATGTTTTGCAGGGATGCTTTTTGGCAGCTTTACGCTCATCGTGAGTCTTTTTATAGGTGCTTCAGGAGGTGCAGCCGGAATAGTAGGCGGGGTGTTTGGCGCAGGTTTTTCCGTGTTTATTTCACTCTCCAGTTTTGCAGGAGGTCTCTTGGGCTGGCTTTTGGTAATGAAGAAGACCGTTCTTCAATGTACGCACTGCAGCTCAACGGTCGCAGCGTCATAGATTTCATACATTCCCCTCTTTGTGTTCCCCCGTCGCGCAACAAAGGGTGCGTACTCATCTCAATAACCTCATGTCATCTCTCATCACCATAAAGCAACAGGCCCCGTATTTTTTTGCCACAGCCTTGTTTACGGCAGCCCTACACGCCCAGGACGCCGCAGAATGGCAAAGGCAAGCAGTTGTTACCTATCCTGATCTTGCTAAAGAGGGCAGTCCGATACACACGAAATTCTTGTCACTTTACAACGAGCTGAAACAGAATGATCCCCAGTTTTTCGACAACCCAAAATGGCCTACACTGATTGCAGACCGTGCGATGGCGGCAATTCGGGCAGAGATTATTGCAGCGAGGCGGGCCGCAAGCGCCGATGCCCAGAAGAAAGCACAAGAAGAGTTTTGGAAAAAGAATACGCATTCGATTCGCGAGGTGAGAACCGATCAAATCAGCTTCCTCGATAAGCCGTTTGCAATGTCCGGCTCGATTGAGGTCTCCGACTACTACGGTTATGGTTACAGTGAAGCTCGGAAAACACATTACTCGTTTGAGCTCAGAGATGGCACCGGGCAGTGTCATGTGTATATGGAGAGAGACAAATCAGCAGATCTTCGCAAGCAGCTATTGGCTGCCGGAGGCTCACTTAAGGGACGCTTTACGGTTGTGATTTTAAGTAAACGTCACGAGAAAGATTTTTATTTTGACGGATTAAACTTGGAACTTTTGTACTTTGGTCCAGCAGCTGAGTAAGCCGCCCCTTTGCAATACTCCGAGACAATATCAGCCAAACTGAGGATTTCCTCAAACGGCGAGGCTGACGTATCCAGACGGACTCACACGCGAACACACCGCACTGCTCGGAGTTTATTTATCTGCCCAGTTTAAGTAATTCGGCTGCATGGTTCCGTTATGTAGTATTGCTGTCAGATCATATTCCTTCCGTTTTGTTGGGACGATGCAGATAGATCCCTCAGAAGCGATTTAGTGAATGGCATTCCATTGGGACAGCCTCAACAGCAGACCTCTGAAATCCAAAATTATTAACATGTTAAATTTTACAAGCGTAAGACAAATAAATACTAGACTATTCCTTAAATTAAACTATTTCATTATACTTCACGCTTAAGCGTTTAACCCAAAAAGGAATACTGAATGAACCAGACAGGGAGACCTCAATGCTTTACTCAGGCCAAAGCGGAACGAATCGTTCAAGCTATCCGCAAAGGCTTGCCTTATAAGCTCGCTGCTGCAGCGGGAGGAATAAGCTACAACACTTTTATTCGTTGGAGAAATCAAGGGGCCAAAGGCGACGCCCTTCCGCAATTTCGGCAGTTTTTGAACCAAGTCAGAATAGCAGAGGCGGAGGCAGTGGAGAGG
>JBAXMC010000186.1:0-3069 GCA_037134495.1 Myxococcaceae bacterium | reverse complement strand
CCAGGAACAGAGGTTCCGGAGGCTGTGACGAAGAAAACTCAGTCATTCTTGGTAAGTTTGTTTTGAGTTGAAGCATGGCTGTATTAGAAATTCCATTTGATACCAATATCCCACATTACACTCAGCAAACTGAGCTCGATGGCAAAACTTACAATCTAGAGTTTGAATTCATTGAGCGCGAAAACTTTTGGATGCTCCACATCTCCGACCAAGATGGTATTCCGCTGGTTTGCGGCATCAAGCTGGTAGCAGATTGGCAGCTGCTGAGGCGGGATCTGGGTGTGATGGGTGGGGAGTTGTTGTTGCTCAATACAGAAAGAACCAACTTTCTTACAAATTAGCAAAACAGAAAAATACTGTTGCAATTCGGTATCACAAGAGTATTTAGAACACTGCGCTGAGTAACGACGTACTAAATTTGGAATGAATATGAATAAATTATTTTTGTTTCTTTGTTATAGCTTTTTGATTTCTTCGCTAAGTTATGCTGAAGTGACTATTGCTCATCCAGGTTCATTTAGAAAAGCCTTTAAGACAATAGACAGAATTTTTAAATCTCCAGACGGTATTTCGGGTGTTACCCAGAGCTTATTGTCTTCTGCGTTGATGGCTAGGATTGCGCAGCTTATGCAAAGTAGTTTTGAAAATTCGGAAAAGATAGACAAAGAAGTAAAAGACAGAGATGCAAAGTTTAACGAAGTATTGAACCGCGATAAGTCTGATGAACAGGTTTTACAAGAACGTCGTGGAAGGATTAGGGAACTCAAAGAGAAAATACAAGAAGTGAAATACACTCTTAAACCAGCAGAAGAGCAGTCGGCGGAAGATCTGTGGGCTGAGTTATATGAGATTATAGGTAAACCTGCTTGGTCAGAGTTCCATTCTAAATCAGAAGATAAAAATGAGATCATGTTTGATTCACAACCGGGAGTTCTTGAACAACCAGTTGTATCCACTTTTTACGTGGTACCAGGTATTATGGCGCTACCTGGGGCTACTGATAGTAAACAAGCAGGAGCGGGGTCATTACCAGAAGCAGACAAAAAACCCAGTGATTGTTTCCCAAGTCCAGAGAGGGTTGTGTGCTCTAGTCCATTTATGAGAGAAGTATTTCACGAGGAAAAAGATATTGAGGTTACTGGACTCTTTGGAGAAGAATGTCTTAATAGACTCTTTAGAATTTATGCGGCTTGCAAACCAGGTGTTAAGATTTTAAAACTTAAAACGAGTTCAGACAGAGGTGTAGATCGTTTTGTTGTAGATAATGCTCAGAAAATAATCATTTTTTTAGAAGCAAAGTGCTGCCATTTCGAAGCGCAGTTTAAAAAAAAGGAGGCGAAAGCTCTCGAACCGCAAATCTTAGGCTTAGCGGGTGAAGTGCCTCGGGGAGAGATAGATAAGTGTGGTAAACTTATTGAGCAGGTTACTATGACTCTTCTGAAGAGTGCTAAAAAGACTGCAAATACGCCAATGACTCAGTTTTCCAGAAAGTGGTGTGAAGATCGAGTTTGTAAGCTAGAAGGTACCGAAGAAGTAAACCATTTAATGAGTATGATTAAGGAAGGGTGTAGATTTATCCGTCTTGCATCACTGACAATTGTATCAAAAGAACCAGGCAACCCAAAGAGAGCTGTTACATATTATTCAGTGGTGCGCGATGGTTATTCTGACCGTCCAAAAACAGATAACCCAGAAGAGAGGATAAGAATGGTTGACGGTAAGGGAGTTGTCAGTTGATGACTCAAGAAAATACTGTTCTAAAATGTTTCAAGTTCTCAAAGGTGAGGCAGCGGTTACTTTCATTGAGTCGCTACCAATTATATCGCCGGTAGAAACGAACACCTCAATGGAGCTTGGGCTTGCAGAGCACCACGACAATCCAGCGAGAGTACTTCCGCCCGTTGAGCCGGTGCTTGCACAGCAAGTGCCTGCATCGTTTTTTCCTTTGCCATCAGCAGGGCCACAACCACTTGTTGTAAAAACAGGGGTTGCAGTGCCGGAAGTGACACAACCTGTACCGACTGCAGTTGCATCGAAAATACCTGCTCGCTCAGAACGAGTACAATTTCCTGCCTTCGGTTC
Organism: Myxococcaceae bacterium; assembly: GCA_037134495.1. Taxonomy (GTDB): domain Bacteria; phylum Myxococcota; class UBA727; order UBA727; family JABDBI01; genus AER2-1. Next base: position 987 of record JBAXMC010000186.1, on the reverse strand, counting down.
GCGAATGCCGGGTCAAGGGCACCGTCTTGGTAACACATCTGAAGCCTTACCTCAGTATAATAACCCCGCTAGACCAGCTGCTTCTATAGCGCTGACCCAACGACTGCTTCCGAATGTGTTGTATGATGGTATGTCGGACGAGTCACTTGCTCGGTTACTTGCTGTTCGTGGGCCTGATGCAATACCTGCTCATGCACCCATACAGGCAGTGCAGAGAGTTCCGCCAACGCAACAATCTCATCAGTTAGGCCACTTACCAGATCCTCAAAATGTAGATTTAGACGGAAATGAAAGAAAAAGACCTAGAGATGATCCTTAGATATAGTGAAAGCTTTCGGTTGGCAATTCAGTACGTTTGCCTGAGAATTACTCGCGTTAAATTATGCAAGTTATCTTAAGTTCTACTTGTTATATCAGATCAAACTCTTGTTCTATTTCATGACTGATTGGTTTTAACTTTCGAACTCATGATTTGTAGAACGGATTTGACGTTTACGATTCCAGATCTTATGGTTCGATTGTCTTAAATTTAATAAATGATCTGAGTTTTTTTATGAAGTCGCTAATAGTCATTCTATCATTAATTGGTTCATTCACAACGCAGGCTTCTCTTCAAGATAGTCCTTGTGCAATCCAATTTATGGATTTGTCTGCCACCGGGAGTTGGATTGAGCCTTTTGCTTCCCCTGCTCTTCCTATCCCGGTGACGCAAACAACTCAAGCTATTTCAGCTGTATCCAGCGTAGCCAGTGTTCTCTCCGCAACGAATCCGACCCAGATTTCACAGAGTTCAAGAACTTTTCTGACTTTGAGTATCCTATCTTGCAACAATGCTGCTCAGCCGGATCAGGGGTCTTTGAGTTGGGCAGATAGTCCCACTAGGTTAACAATCGGTAATGATAACCTTGAATATTATTTTGGTGCGGTTGTAGGTAATTGGGCCGTTTTTGGAGCTATTAGTGGTGTGTGGACCCTTGCAATGCTTAA
>JBAXMC010000185.1:0-3086 GCA_037134495.1 Myxococcaceae bacterium | reverse complement strand
GGAGACCACAGCACGCCTTTCCAGTAGCTCTGTTCAAGGGTTGGGTGTTTTTGCCGCAGCTGCCTAGAAGAAACACCTTTCAAGCTATTCACTAACTTTGCAATGGTTGTTTTCGGTGGGTAGTTTACCAACAAGTGAACATGGTCGCTTTCGCCGTCAAATTCAACAAGATGAGAATCGAAGTCACCACAGATTTTCTGGAAGATCAATTTCATGTCATCTAGAATATTTTTTGTGAAGACGTGCTTGCGATATTTCGTCACGAAAACCAAATGAACATGCATCTGAAAAACACAGTGCCTGCCTGTTCGAATATCGCTTGACTTTTTCATAGGCCAACACCTATCATCTGCGAATGATCAAGCGCAAGGCTTTTCAATTTAGGCTCAAGACCAATATCAAGGTCGAGATGTCTATGTTGAAATTTTCTGGCGCCATGCGGTTTGTTTGGAATCGAGCCTTGGCTTTGCAACTGGAACGTTTGGAAAAAGGCGAAAGGCTCCTGTCCTACATTAACATGGCCGCTTTTTTAGTTGAATGGAAGACACAAGAAGAAGCACTTTGGTTGAATGAAATTCCGTCGCAGCCTTTGCAACAAACCTTGATGAATCTAGACAAAGCCATCAAAGATGCTTTCAATAAAAAAAGCCCAAAGAAGTTTCCGCGCTTTAAAAAAAGAGGCCGCCATGATTCTTTTCGTTACCCGCAAGGCTTTAAAGTCGAATATAACCTGATTTTTCTACCGAAAATAGGCTGGGTCCGTTTCTTTAAAAGCCGTGATATTTTGGGGATTCCTAAGAATGTTACCGTGTCTCGCAGAGGCAAACACTGGTTTGTTTCGATTCAAACGGAACAAGAAGTTACCAAACCGGTTCACTCAGCCAAAACCATGGTTGGAATCGATGTGGGTATTAAGCAATTTGCTACGCTATCGACCGGAGAAGTGTACAAGCCGGTCAACAGTTTAAAAACGCTTCTAAAAAAACTGGCCAGGGCTCAAAGGAGCTTGGCCAGAAAGATACGAGGTTCCCATAATTTCAGAAAACAAAAGCAAAAAGTAGCTGCGATTCATATCAAAGTAGCGAACGTTCGGTCTGACTATTTGCACAAGGTAAGCACTTCCATCAGCAAGAACCACGCGATGGCGGTCCTTGAAGACCTTAGAATAGCCAACATGAGCAAATCCGCTTCAGGCACGAGTGAAGAACCCGGCAAAAGCGTCAAAGCAAAGTCAGGTCTCAATCGTTCAATTCTTGATCAAGGTTGGCATACGTTCAAAAATCTTCTCCAATACAAGTTTGATTGGTTGGGTGGAGAGTTGATTGTGGTTGATCCAAAATACACTTCCCAGAAGTGTTCAAGTTGTTGTCATATTGCCAAAGAGAATCGAGTCAGCCAATCACAATTTGTTTGTGTCGTGTGCGGGAATGCAGAAAATGCAGACCTGAATGCGGCACAAAACATACTTGCGGCGGGGCACGCCGTGTTAGCCTGTGGAGATATCGAGTGGGTTACTGCTCGAGCCCAGGAATCTCACGCCCTTTAGGGCGGAGAGGATGTCAATAGATCAAATGTATGTAGATGATGAGTTTCTCGCGCTGACGACTCAAACAGCTCCTCAAATAAAAGTCAAAGATTGCAATGGGGTTTCATTGCTTGATGGAGACTCTGTTACTTTGATTAAAGACTTGGATGTGAAAGGTGCTAATTTTGTGGCCAAACGTGGGTTGTTGGTCAAAAAAATTAGTCTCACAGATGATCCTCAGTTGATAGAATGCAGGGTCAACGGAACGGCAATTTTTTTGAAGACCTGTTTTTTGAAGAAAGCTTGAATCGTAAGGTGATCGCAAAGTCTGCCCATCAATTGGTAGGCAGTACAGAAGGCACTTAAAGTTCGTCTGTATCTATCGCAGAGATCTTTCCATGGAGCGTTTCATACACCGCGATCCCAAACGCAATAGACACCGCCTGATCGTTTATTTTCTCAGATGCAGAAATTGGGTTAGGCGTATTTGGCATAAGCACAGAGTAATAGGCCATTTCGAAACAGCCGGTAGCTAAAAACTGCGGCAAATCAGCCATTTCATAGAGCGTCTTAACTTCTAACCAAGGCATTGCGCACAGATATCTGCCATAGTTTTCCAGTGTAACTGGCGCCAGAATTTTCAAACGAAAGACTTTTACTAGTTGGGCAAAACCCCCAATTGCAACAAAGTTACCGTGAAGCTCTGGCTTATAAGTGTCCTTTAAAATATTTTTTAGTTTGACGATGATGTTTTGTCTGCACAGTTCAAAATCTCCCTGATTCTCGCAACTTGGGCTGCTTAAAGCCTTTAATCCCAATTGCATGCCAAGACCATCATAACTGTGCGAATAGAGCTCATAAGTCTGTTTACCCAGGGTGAGTTTATAACCACCATGAACGGGTGTATTCACAGGTACAAACGTAGTCTGAGTGGAAGCGCCCCCCATATCAAGAACTCCAAGAGTGTCCAATGGGTTTTCTTGAGATAATTTTTTAAGAAGATAGTTAACAGCTATCCAAGCATAAATGCCTTCATCTGTGCCAGATAGAACAGAGGCCAAAACGTTTTTAAAGCCTGCTTTTCCAAAATAATTTTCAACAGCTCGCAAAACATGTTTTTGCTCGGTGATTTCTAAAGAACGCATGCCGCCTGTTGCGCGAAAATAAATAGGTGTTTCATGAGCAAAATCAGAAAGTTTAGTTTGTGCAAAGCTGATTAAGGGATCTAAATATTGAGGAAGTTTTGAGAGATCGCTAGATACAGTGTGTATGCCACCGGCTTTCTTTTCTTTAAACATCCATTGTTCTTTGAGATCGTGAGTAGAATCAAAGATGAAAATCCGAGAGCCTGTGCTACCAGCATCAATCACGATGATATGTTTGTGATGAGCCGTATTTCCAAAAACAAATCCACTCAAGAAAATTACAGCAGCAAACAAAGTTATTTTAAACATCGGATTTGAGTTTATCACAAGTTCGACCATTTGACTTCCCTGGGTAAATCAGGCATCTCGTTTCACAGGTTTATCGGAGCGTGGCGCAGCTTGGTAGCGCACTAGAC
>JBAXMC010000184.1:0-3093 GCA_037134495.1 Myxococcaceae bacterium | reverse complement strand
TACTCCATAAATAGGTTTAATTAATCTTCCTGTGGCAGCTTCAAGTAAACGCATGTGACGTTCTAATAAGTGCTCAGGTTTTTTCATGAACCCAGCAGGCTTTCTATCCGAAAAAATCCAACGAAAAATAGCTGATATGAAAATTTTATGTGGAATTAAACGCAGTGCTCTGACTAGAGCTAATTTCCGAAATAGGGCTTTAGGGGCTCCTGTCGATTCTGTATCTATAATAATATCAAATTCTCCTGTCGGAGTTTCAGTAATATGATGCAGATACGGCGATAATAATTCATGCAGTGATCCAGAGACAAATTTTGCAGAAGTCACAGCATAAGTGATTTTGGCATTTGGAAATGCAATAGGTAGAGCTTTGAAAAAAGGAAGCATCAGAAGGGTATCGCCAAGCATGCAATTATTCGAATAAATCAAAACAGATTTCAAAATACCCTCTCCGGTGTTAACTCTTCAAAACAGGGCACAGAATCAGGTATTTGATGCTTGAGCTTGCAGGTTCGTAATGAACAGGGAGCACAAGGATATTGTGAAGCTAAGTACGCTGTTTGATGGTTGAATTTTAAGGGGTCTGTAGACCCATAGAGAGACAGCGTTTTGACACCTAACGCTGTTGAAAAATGCGTAAGTCCTGAGTCCAAACCAACGACTTGATGAGCACCGATGAGTAGGCCAGCGAGTTTTGTAATAGGTAAAAGACCTGGAGCTACCCATATTGGGTTTGAAACAGAAGCAATTCGTAGAGCTCTTTCATGTTCCAAAGAGTTGCCCCAAAGCAATTTAATTTCAAAACCAGCTTTTATGACTCGCTTGGCGAGTTCTTGCCAATAAGTTTCAGGCCATTGTTTGTTAACACGAGTTGTTCCATGCAAAAATACCCAATAAGGCTTTTGAGCAGGCCAGGTCTCAAATCGCTCAAAATCAAACCCATATTTAATGGATTCCTGAGGTGTGTTGTAGCCGAGTGCTTGAGCAAAAAAAGCCCTGTATCTCCAAACAGCAAGCTGATTCATCTTTACGCAGATACGTTTTGTGTAAAAGATCGAAGCAAGGAATTCTCGGGCGCAATCAAACGAAAAACCAAAGATTTTATCAGCTTTATAGATTCTTGAAAAAAATGCGTTTTTCATGAGACCGGTTAGTTCAAAAATAGCATCGTAGTGCTCTAAGTGCTTCATACAGTTTTTAATATTGATTACTTCTGAAACGGCTGGATGTAGTTTGGGTATGTCTGTAAATTGTTTTTTAACTGCCCAATCAAAAGTAATCTCAGGAAATCTAGCCGCCGCATCTGTGAGAGCGGGAAACGTTTGGATAATATCGCCTAAACTGGAAGGACGAATGATTAAGATTCGTTTCATGCAGGGAATTCTCTAAAAAAAGGTGACTTTGTTTTTAAATTATATTTTTTCGCATAACACGCGATAACATCCTCAGCTTCCAAGGGGTTTACTCTGATGAGTGGTATCAAAGCGCATCTTAAATGACCCAAATCAACGGTGTGATACCTGCTGAATTTGTATTCTCCTTCTAAAATAACAATAGGCTCTGGGCCTCCGGATTCTCTGAGATCTCGATAGCTGTAAACACTTTTTGGGTTTTCTATGGATTGATAGATGGCACACGTAAACATCATCATATCAAAACCCCATAAATATTTTTTTACTTTTGAAATGTGAGAATCTGAGTTTTGAGCATAACAATCCATGAATTTTCGTGAAGCACAGAAAATACCGTTAGGCCAAATTTCTTTATCTAAGAATTTGTTTCTGTCTTCTTTTAACAAGACGTTGATAAAATTACTGCTGCGACATAAAATCGATTCTGACAAAAAGCCGCATTCTTGTTGCTCGGCATGCTGAATCAAATGATCGAGGCCTGTTTCATCTTGAATCCAGGTATCAGCATCAATCCAGAGATAATAATCAAATCCAGGGAAATGACGATGTAAATAGGGCCTTGCCGTACAACCTTTCCATCCGTTTTGAGGTAAAACTTGATAACAGGTGCTTTCAACTAAAAAATCAGGATTTATATCCCAACCTGGATCTTTAATTTCAACTTGAAATCGCTTGTTCAAGTATTCACAATGTTCGAGTGTAAGCCCACAATCTAGTATTTTAATGGGTGTTTTGTGATAAAAACGTGTCGCATGAATCGACTCTATGAGCTGGACACCAAGCTCCCAGTAAGGTGCATTCGAACTCATGCCTGTGACAATGCATAGTTTTGTGAGTGTCTCGGGTCTTGGAGGTTTTTCTTCTTCTCTGTCTTGGTAAACAGGTATTCTTGGTTGAACTTGGCTTTTGTCTGGGTCAGCATGGAAAATAGGTCGAGCATGCCAATCAAGACGCTCTAAAGCATAAGCCCAATCTGGAAACAAATTATTGGCGTGCTCTATAAGTGACTTCTCTCTCACATAACGATGCTCTTTTCGATACTGTTCTGATAGTTCTAGAATTTCATTTTTTTCCACAGGAAACGGTCTGCTAAGTTCTTCTGAAACTAATTTTCTTATTTTCCAATATCTCCAATCTCGAAACAATCGCCGCCTCGGAAAGTATCGATCTTTTATTTTTTTGAGCCCAGTCATCTGCTATCATCCAATCCATGCGTTGCTTATGGATCCATGTTGGTGCATTTGGTGAATTACGCGCGGCATTGCCATTTATAAACGCCATTTGTCAACGCTACCCAGAACTTAACACAACGATCACCTCAACCAACCCTGAATGTCAAGGTGCAACTTTCTTTGGGAAACGCAGATTCTTAAAAGTTCTGTTTAGCTTGTGGAAACAAAAACCGGTACTCTTGATTTCTTATACGTTTATGGTTGAAACTCGGATTCTCATTGCTTGTTTGCTTCTTCGAATCCCGGTTGTTTATATCTACGAAGGTTTCTGTGGAATACGTTCTTTGATTGGAGAACCCTATCATCCTGGTAGACAAAAATTGCTGGCTCTTATTGCTCTTTGGCGTGTAACAGGTGTTGTAAGCCAGCCAGAAAAACACCAAGAACTTGTAGCTTTAGGATGCCCAGTTAAACAAATCGTGACACTGAAAAATCTGAAATTAATTTAA
>JBAXMC010000183.1:0-3098 GCA_037134495.1 Myxococcaceae bacterium | reverse complement strand
TTTGGTTAATAATACTCTGTTGGACATAAGTTCTGGCTGGAGCGATTTGAGTTTCGAATAAATTTTTCTGTAAATTAAATTCTGCGAACTGAGTTTGTTGCCCAAGTGAAATGTGACATGAAATGATGGTTTGCTCAGAAGGCGTTAATCGAGCGAAACTATGCTGGTTTCTGAAAACAAGCGTTTGGTTTAATTTCCAGGTAAGCACGGGCAAATGACTTTCTTTGATTCCGGCTTTTCTAAGAAGCCTGACCCAGGGTAGTGAACTACCATCTAAAATGGGTAACTCCGGCCCAGAGACATCTATATTGGCATGATGGTAACCTAGGCCTACTAAAGCAGCGAGTAAGTGTTCGGTTGTTAGGATGGAAATTTTTTCGTGCGTGAGCGTCATTGCTCCGCTGGTTTTCGTAATGTATTTTGCCAGCGCAGGGATTTTGACACCCTGACGCCTAAAACAAAATCCAGAATTGCTCTCTGATGGAGAGATGACTACTCTGCAGGGTTGACCTGTATGGACACCTCGTCCTTCAATCTGGACACTTATTTTGAGGGTGCATTGTTTTTGAACAGTTCGGGTAATCTTCGATAAAGCGCTTGGCATTTGAGTTCCTCTTTGTGTTTGATGGGACCTCTGCCCCAATAGCTTCCAGACTCCAAAATAGGACTGAATATGGCACTTGAGCCGCCGATGGCAGTGTCAGACACAATTTCAATGCCATCTCCGATATCACAGGCACCACCGATTATCACGCGATCACCTATCTGAGCACTACCAGCAATCCCTGTGCATCCACAAATCAAACAATCTTCTCCGATATAAACCCCATGGCCAATTTGAACTAGATTATCGATTTTTGTTCCACGTCCAATCCGAGTTTCACCGAGACGAGCACGGTCGATGCAAGTATTGGCACCAATTTCAACGTCATCTTCAATAACGACCGATCCAAGCTCCGGCACTTTAACCCAACGGTTCTCTTTTCTTTCAAATCCAAAACCATCTGAGCCAATCACGGCGCCAGCTTTAATATGAACATTTTTGCCGATTCGAGTGTTGGGGTAGATCGTAGCTCGAGAGTCTATTATGGCTGTTGGGTCTATCTCTGCAGGCCATTCTGGATTTTTAGATGTGCAATGCTCTGTGATTTGAGCAATAGCCAGGTTAGGATTTTTGACGCGAATCAAATTAGGATACTCGATTTTTGAATCAGCCTTGACTATGAGTGCACTGGCTTTACAGCTTTCGACGCTGCTCAGATATTTAGGGCTGTAAACAAAAGATAAATCTCCAAAAATAGCCTGACGAATAGGCCAAAGGCGACTTATTCGAACAGAGCGGTCACCCAAGACAGTTCCATCAATAAGACGTGCTATTTCTTCGAGAGTCAGTTCTACTTTCATGTTGTCAGCAAGTATCTGCTTAGACTATAGCTGAGCAGAGGGGACCCATGAAAAAAATATTTTTTATCGCATTGTTTATCTTGGGTGTTCTTATCTACACCAATAAGATTGGCGATAATTTTCATGAAGTCTCAAAATCGAAATTCTATCGCAGTGCCCTGATGAGTGCAGATAATTTGTCTGAACGGATTCGTAAAAACCATATTAAGCTTGTTTTTAACCTAATTGGTGAAGCTCGAGCGGATTGGTATGATGACGAAGTTGAAGCAACGGAGAAAGCTGGAGCACAACATGAATCGATTTCGTTGAGCGCTACTCATTTGCCTGAACCCGAAAAACTCGAACAAATCTTCAAACGCTTTGAGGCTGGTCCTTATCCGATGCTCATTCATTGTCATGGTGGTTCAGATAGAAGCGGACTGGTCTCTGTTTTATATCTTATGGTTGTTGAAAAGAAGCCGTTAGATGAAGCACTATCGCAATTATCGCTGCATTATGGGCATTTTTCTGTGGGCGGAACCAAGGCCATGGATGATTTTTTTGAACTCTATCGAAAAACAAACCATGGGCAGGATATCGCTACTTGGTCGAGAACAACGTATGCAACTCTTTTATACAGCTCTACTTCTCCTGTTTAATTCTCTGGTGATTCAGGCTGTTGGGCATTGGTTTGAACCGTCGTTTAATTTGCTTGCGAATAGAGGTGTTGGAAAAATTATCTTCATGCTCTTGGTAGTTGGGCACATGCTTTGGCTTGCTCGCAGGGCTTCTCTTGAACTTAATTTTCATTTTAAGCTCAAATATTTTTTCGGTTATTTTTTTGTTTTTTTTGTTTTGCATATGCTGATGATTATTTTGCTCAATAATCTTGGTAGTCCAGAAGTTAGTTTGAAAATTTTAGGCAGTATTGCGCTTGGTTTTATTGCGACTTTTTTTCTGGCCTGTGCAGAAGAGATGATTTTCAGAGGAATCTTGTTTCGGTATTTTAGTCAGACGCTACCAATCTATCTAAGCATATTTTTGACATCGCTGATTTTTATGTTTTCGCACAACTTAAGCGAAGGTTGGAGACTGGGGCTGGGTTTGTTCTTATTAGGTGTCTTATTAAATCTTTTGTTTGTTTCAACAAAGCAACTGAGTGCATCGATAGGCGCTCATGCTGGACTCGTTTTCGTTAAAGTCATTCTGCGTAGGGTTCACTTTGTAGGATATACGCCTCTCGACCTTCGACAAAACCACTGGGTTCATTTGATATTTTTAATCCTGATTATATTTCTGAACGAGAAGCGGAAAAACTTGGCTGCCGTTGGGGTGCCACTTTTTTAAAATACGTATAGACTTGTAAATTACAATTGTTGGTTGATTGGAGAGCGCCAGTAAATGCGCTGCACCACCATCGTTGGCGATATTGAGTTCAGCTAGCTGCCCTAAAGCGATTGTCAGATAAACAGAAGTTTCAGAGGTTTCTTGCAGGGGAAACAACGCATTTGGGACTTGTTTGATAATTTGTTCTTTCCAATCAACTTCTGAAGGACCTAAAATAAAAACGGGTTGAATATTTTGTGATTCGAAAATTTTTGCTACTTGAATATAGTTTTCTAGTGGCCAGAACTTTGCGCGATCACCGGCACCTGGTGCAAGTGTTATGAAGGGCTGTTGAACTAATCTCTGAAACTTTTTAGGGACATCTACTC
>JBAXMC010000182.1:0-3115 GCA_037134495.1 Myxococcaceae bacterium | reverse complement strand
GGGCAGAGGCTCGATTCCCTGGTGGGTTAACCATACCTGTTCTATTCTTGATATCCCCGACGATGAGTTCGGCGGTTAGTTTGCTTAGATCTGGCACTGTCACTGAGCAACTGGTCGGTGGATTATCCGTCACGATGCAGGCCATTGGGACGGGTGTCGTAGCCCTGTTCCTACACCCTACTTCTTTTAAGGCTCAGTGGGTTGTTGAGGATGAAGAAGGCGATTGGAGAGATCAAAACGAGCCTGGCTATGTGAATCGCTATGGAATTTTGTTCAGAGACTATCGTGATGGCAGGCATTTTTTTATCACGGCTGAACTGTTGATGTCGATGGCTACAGGTATCTTAAAATCATATCAAGCCAGCGAAAGTAATTGTAGAAATGTGGTTACTACGGCAGCGGGAATGTCTACTGCTTATGCACTCTCGATGATTCTGTTACGTCCGAACGCCAGGCCGAACGAACGGATTTTTTACGCTGCTATCGCCAGTATTGAAGCTCTAGCGCTCATCATGCAAGCGACATCTCTTTGGGTAGCGTCAGAGGAAACCCAAGCAAAAACGAGAGCCCTCGCAGAAAGTGTTGTGATGGCGTCTGAGTGGGCACTCATTGCCAAGAGTATGTATGATGTTGCGCGCAGAATTCGGTCTATTTATCACTATTTCCAAGGTAGGAAAATCGCTAACCCCGAGCAAAGAGTATTTAACTATTTTTCTAATCAAGGACAGGTAGGAGAAGAAGAAATGGGATTAATGGATCTAGATCTGGATCTAGCTCTTTCAGAAGCATCCACGCCAGCGATGGTTCAAGAACCTGTCCCTCTCATTCCAGAAATTTATCAGCCTCCTGAACCAATCGTAGCGCCCGAGATTGATGCAGCAGATTTAGATGCAATCTTAGCAGATATTCCTGATGAAGCTCCAAACTTGAATCCGTCGCTTTTTGATAACCCTAATAATCCAAATCCGTTAAATAATCTGCCTATGAGAGCTGATTTATGAAATCTGCAGGGTGGTTGATAACTTGTTATTTCATCGTCACGCCTTTATTCGCTGAGCGGCTGATAATTTCAAATTTAACGGACGAGACCACTCATCAGTTATTTAACCAACTGAATCGATTCGAAAATGCACCTCAAAATGCGCAAGTAGTTCAGGTGGCTGCAAATGCGATGAATGCCTTGCTTGATACAGTGTCGCCTTGGATTAAAAAACTGACCAATTACAAAGGACTGTTTTCGGGCAACTGCAGTGTGTTTTTTGATAAGACTCTTGATTTTGGAGCGTGTGATTTAGCTGCGAGCGATTCACCGGTTGTGGCATCAGCTTTATCGCTTAAAGAATCAAAACGTTTGCCAGAAATTTATTTGCACCAAATTAGTTTGAGTAATATTTTATTGGCTACCGTTTTTGGAGATTGGAGACGAGGAACCTTAGAGAAATATCAGACGGATCTGTTTTTTAAGCAGAGTGGCTGCACGGATTCTGAAACCTCCAGTCCATCTCGAACTGCTACTCAAACGGCAAGTCTGTTGTTGCCCAAAACGCTGACAGATATCGTCAGCTCGTCTGACTCAAACTCAGCAAGCAGGTCATCCACACAAACAGATTTTGAAACCTTAAGTCCATCTGGAACTGCCACGCAGACTGCAAGTCTGTCATTGCCAAAAACGCTAACAGATACCGTCAGCTCGTCTCACTCAAGCTCAGCAAGCAGCTCCTTAACAGAAACAAAAACTACAACGAAATCGCTCATCACCCAATCGAAGACTTTATCGCAGAGTCCAAGTCTATCTCGAAGTGCTAGCCCAACTTTTGCTGAGACGGCTACCAAAACTATGACTCGTTTATCTGGCCTCTTGGCAGCTTGGAATACCGGCGCAGGGGCTTATGAAGATGCCACTAATCAAACAAGTCGCTATAATGCTTCTTTGAACATCGTTACTGATGCGTCCACTGGATTAGAATGGCAACTGATACCCAGCTTAACAACCATGACCTGGGATCAAGCCGTCAGTTATTGCGTGGCTCAGATAACAGGCGGCTTTAGTGATTGGCGCCTTCCTAACAATGCTGAGTTGCAAAGTTTGGTGGACTACACGATAAACTACGTTGGTGCCACTCCAGGAATCAATGCTATTTTTACCGGCACACCAACCAGTTATTTCTGGTCTTCCACTCCGCTTGTGGGCTCGCCGGGTCAAGTGTGGTATGTGAGCTATGGCCAGACTGCCTACCTCTCCGGGCTGGTGTGTAGTAAAGGGGGTTTTGGTGTTGGTGCTTGTGATTCAGTTCCTGCTAATGGCTATACACGTTGTGTGCGTTCGCCTTATTGGCCATTACCAGCAGAGCGGTACACGACAACCTCTGACACGGTCACAGACACCATAACAGGCTTAATCTGGCAGCGAGTGCATGCGGGTACAACCATGAACCAAACTGCTGCATTAGCATATTGCAATACTCTCAGTTTGCCCAGTTTTAGCGCCGGTTGGAGATTGCCAAAGGTTAAAGAACTAGCGACCCTGGTTGATTACAGTGTCCCTTACGGCAACCTGATGATGGATGTTACTGTCTTTGCAGGAGAGCCTGCGAATGGATTTTGGTCATCGACTCTGCGGGCGGTTTCTACTGGCGTCTGGTATATCGCTTTTGACATTGGTATTGTGGACGGCGATGGGCTTACCAATCTTGTCTCTAATGGCTATGTCAGTTGCGTTCGTGTTCTACCATTGCTGCTTGCTGTTTGGAATCAAGCTGGTGGTGCCTACGCAGATACCACGAACCAACTCGGGCGTTATGCTGCATCTGCTGGTATAGTAAACGATACACTTACCAATATTCAATGGGAACAAACAGCGAGTGCTGGCACAATGGACTGGACGAAAGCTGCTACATATTGCGCAGCCCAAACGACAGGTGGTTTAAACGGCTGGCGGGTTCCTAATATAGCTGAGCTTGAGAGTTTGGTAGATTATACGATTTCTTATACCAGTTCAACTCCCGGGATTAACGCTATTTTTACAGGCACGCCCACTAGTTATTTTTGGTCTTCAATTCTGCTTGTGGGCTCGCCGGGTCAAGTGTGGTATGTGAGCTATGGCCAGACTGCCTAC
>JBAXMC010000181.1:0-3136 GCA_037134495.1 Myxococcaceae bacterium | reverse complement strand
GTTTTGATTTCTGGCATTGCAGTGCTTGTTTCATGGATAGGTCTTGGAAATCATCCTGCTTATCAAGTACCAGAGCTCAGTATTAGCTCTTCTTTGATTGTCTGGTCTTTTACTGCCGGGCCTATTTTAGCCATTGCTGGGAACTATTTTATGCGAGCGGCGTCTTATGCCAAAAGCAAAGCTCAAGTAAATTGGCAAACACCTGTTTTATGTTTCTTAGATTTCACTCTGCTGGGAATTTTGGCAGTTTATTTCCCAGCTTTACTTGGCAACGGCAAAAGCGCAGCCGCGCTTGAGTTTAATAGCGATATTGGGCTTGGCTTGACAGCCTGTTTGTTGTTTTTGAGAGTTTTAATGACGCTTTTCACGCTGAGAGCCGGAGCTTATGGAGGGGTATTAACTCCATCATTAGCAAACGGTGCTTTATTAGGCGTTTTATTAGGAATCTTATGGAATCTCATTTGGCCTAGCAACATAGCTCTGGGAAGTTTTGCAATCATAGGCGCCACGGCCTTTCTAGCTTCTGCTCAAAAAATGCCAATAACAGCCGTGATTTTGATTTTTGAATTCACGCGTGTTGGGCCAGGGTTTTTGATGCCAGTTTTATTAGCCATTTTCAGCACTTTTATTGTTGTTCGAAAATTAAGATAAACTAAAACATGTTATTATTGTTTTACAAAGGGGAAAAAAGTTATGCATATTACCGACAAATTTGCGACAGTGCCGCAAGAATTCAAAGAAAACGTAGCGAAAAACACGAGAGAAGTAGCTCCGCGAATGAGAGATAACTCTGATATTAGCCCAGAGGTACAGAAAATATACTCCCATCTGACCCGGACGTTCAAAAATTCAGAAGATCTTAAAACTCATCTGCTTAAAGTACTGAAAGATCCCTCAACTTTCAAAAGAGGAGTCATCTTCTCTCTTGAGAGTGCAAACAAATCTTCGATATCTTGCTTCCATCTCAGCGTGGACGCAAAAGGACAAGGAACCGGACTTAACCATATAACTCTCACGGACGAACCTGCATCTGGCGATGACGATACTCTAAGCAGTGTAAAAAAAATAGTGGGGCAAGATGTTCCTGTTACAACAACAGTTCTCGGTCTTGCCAGCAATCCTGAAGAAGCAAGGGTTTGTGTTGCGCTTTTACAACACAAGATTATCGATGAAGGGAAAGCTCCCACAGAAGCGGTTGCAGAGCTAAAAACAATGGGCAAACGAGGGCTTCAAGCTGAAATGAGAAAACTCGGCCTGATTCCTGCGCACCCTACAACTAATGTCCCAGCGTCTGCGGCACAAATACAAGCTGCAGCAACTGAAACATTGTCGAGCCTTACAAATATCCTCGGTAGCCTGGGTATCGAACTCACCCCAAGTCAACAAGATCTTCTGAAAAGCGACCCCGAACTCGCAGCTCAATTGTTAAGTGCAATAAACAACCCAGGACTTACAGAGACTCAAAAAAACGAATTCCTCAAACAGCTCAATCAAGCGAAGTCGATCGAAAGTCTCAAAAAAATCGCTCTCATGTTCATGCAAAAAGTTCCCGTAACCGCGGAAGCAACAAAATCTAAAGAACAGAGAAGGTCTTAAGATTTAGTGAGCCAAAGCTTCGCGAAATAAACAACAGAACCATTACAACATTTATTTTATTCATATTTCTTTATGCTATATCATAAAAATCATGCTGCGCATTATAGGAATCGATCCAGGCTCTCGAAAAACTGGTATCGGGATTATCGATTATGACTCCAAATCTAGACACGCAACGTGCGTATTGGCTCAAGTATTACGCTTAGATTTAGAACAAGAGTTGCCTATACGCATGGGTGAGCTCGCAGGTTTATTACAAAAAATTATCGCAGAATTTGAACCTCAACAAGCCATTTTAGAAGATGTCTTTGTCGGCGAGCATGCACGCTCTGCTTTGATTCTAGGGCAAGCGAGAGGCGCTGTTTTGGCTATTTTGGGGCTCGCACAGATTCCTGTCATCAGCATGGCTCCTAGAAAAGTAAAACAAGCCATCACAGGTTCTGGAGGAGCCGATAAGCGTCAAGCCGCTGAGATGGTTCGTATATTCCTCAAGCTCGATAAAAAACCAGCTGAAGACGCAGCAGATGCCCTGGCTTTAGCGCTTTCTTGTGTACTCACTTCCAGCCAACCAGAGGCTCCTAAGCGCATGGGTTCCAAACAAAAACGTCTAGCTTTATATGAGTTAGCTAAAGCCCAAGGCAAGCTGTAGCTTCTGCTCTAAAATCGAACATCGCGGGCACACGAAACGATACGTACTTAAAAAGATCGTCAATAGAGTTACCCTGAGCATACTGCGACAAGACGGGTAACCCTTGACGGTTCTTCAAAACTTGCACCAAAACATGACCCTGACCTACATTCGACAAATAAAACGCATTACCTTTCAAATCTTGATCTCTGTTCTCATACGCAGCATAAAAACCTGTCAAATCGATTTTTTGCCAATGAATCGCTGAAGCTGTTTGAGCAAGAATTGTGAACAAAAGAAACAATTTCACAAGAGCATCTCCTTTTGAATAACTCTTGTTATAGCCGAGAAAGTTCCATTTTGGCTTTATTCTTAGAGTTCAGCCTGCTCTTCTAGATTCAAATAAACATTCTACAAATCCGGCCCAAAGTCTGGATACCCTAAAGAATGGAGATCGAGTTTCTCTCGCTCAGTCATACGCAAATCTTCTAATATGCTATCGCCCGTGATTCGATGACCTTCGGTATCAAATTTTTGCCAGATAGTCCATTTGAGATAAGGTTTATCTTTAAAGCTAATACGAATCACTTTGCGTTCTTCGTTAGCCTGCTTTGTCTCTGTTGAAACACAACTAAAATCAGGGTTAATGCTCTCACAAATAGCTCCTATCTCTTGTTGTTCAACTTTAAAATAATCTTTAAAAAAAGCCAACATGTTGGGCCAAGTGGCTTTAAGTTCATGCGTTTTAGGAGCACCATCGAGGCCTGTTGCATAAACATAATGCTCTTTGTTTGCGAGCGACTGCGCCCAGTTGGTTCGATATTCTAAGTTCGGTACTCTGTCTCGAGAGACAGGATGAGCTTTAAAAGCAAGCGTTAAAGTAAACAGAGAACTTTCAACGCAGTCCTCATA
>JBAXMC010000180.1:0-3161 GCA_037134495.1 Myxococcaceae bacterium | reverse complement strand
AACTCAAAGTCAATTGTTCGGAATTTCCGAACAGTTTGATTCTTTATTGTTTGTGTGCTAATAATAACCCAGCAGGGGATTTTATGCAAACAAACAGTAAAACAATGAAATCAAGGTCAGCGAACCTCATCTCATCACTTTATGATAAACAAAAGACTCGGTTTTCAATTGATGACGTCGTTGATATTACCGGTCTAGACAGACAGTCTGCAAGGTCATTCACGTCAAAATTAGTCATCAGAGGGCTTGTTACACATATTGGACCCGGTCTATATGCAATTGTTCCGTTCGATCTTGGAATCTCGAGCCGATTTCAAGAAAATCCCTATATCGTGGCCAGAGAACTGGTGCGTGACAACCTCTACTTCCTATCACATGCTTCTGCCATGGATTTACATCAGATGGTGACTCAGCCTCAGCTGGTTATTTATGTCACCAGCCCACATTTCATGCGATCTCAGACAATCTCTGGGGCGGAATACCACTTCGTTCGCTGCAAAAAAGAAGCTTTCTTTGGCTTTACAGAACACTGGGTCTCTAAGACAGACAAAGTTATTATCAGCGATCTTGAGCGAACCATTCTTGATGGCCTAGCCCATCCGCAATACTGTGGCGGTATTTCTGAGGTTGCGAAGGGCCTTTGGATTCAACACAATGAGATTAACTGGGATCGACTACTAGAATACGCGACTCGACTCGATAAAAAGGTGGTATTTAATCGACTGGGCTATTTACTGGACCTGTATGGGCTCGCGACTGAAGAATTCCGTCTTGTCTTAAAAGGACGATTGTCTTCTAGCTTTCCTCTGTTGGACCCTTTAATGCCCAAAGAAGGCCCCTATAAAAGCAGCTGGAAACTCCAAATCAACATTCCGCCTGAAGAACTCGACAGGATAAGGTTTACCTAATGATTCCTCAAAGAAATATTTCTCGCCTCGCAGCAAGACTCTCACCCACCGGTTCGCGATATATCCCAGAATCAGTAATTGAACGAGACTACTGTCTCGCATGGTTTCTGGTTGGATTAGCACAAGCCAAAATCCGAAATAAATTGGTTTTTAAAGGTGGAACAGCTCTTAAACGCTGCTATTTTGCCGACTACCGGTTTTCAGAGGACCTCGATTTTACCCTAACAGAACCCATGGATTTTCAACAAATACGAGATGGGCTGGAAAACAAGTTAAGGTCGATGTAACAAAGACCGAAAAAATTGTTTTTCCACTAAACAAATGTGCGGTTCTGAAGGGCTACGATGAATATTCTGACCTTCCAGAGCAAAAAACAATTCTAACCTACAGCATTGAAGAAATAGCCACAGAAAAGCTAGTTGCCATGGCAGATAGAGCCAGAAATGAGCCAAGAGATTTATTTGATATTTGGCATTTAGCACAACACGGACTGCTGGATGTGCCAATGCTTTTGCCAGCCATTAGAGAAAAGCTTGCCTTTCGTGGCAAAACAGAAGCTAATTTTTCTGAATCGATTAAGGCAAAAGAAACCAAATATCGTAAACTGTGGGATACTCGTCTCTCGTCGCAAATGGCCGAGCTTCCAGAATTCGACAACGTATGGAGAACCGTCGGAAAAATATTGAGACAGATTCCCTAACGAGGGCATTAAGTGGTTGGAACTATACTTCCAAACTCCTCACGTCACTAAAAAAATCAATGGAAATTTTTTAAAGTTGATTTTACTTAAAATCTAAGCAGCAAAGGCACTGTTTACATATTTGCAGATATTTTTTCACTGAAGATAATCCATTTCAATCTCTTCAATGGTCGGTAAGATTTCTTTAAGTTTTTTAGGCAACTTATACGTTGATACTCCCATTGGTTTAGGAGAATCCTGCAATGAATATTCTGCCACAATCTTATTTTTAGATTTGCACAAAATGAGGCCAATACTAGGTTCATCACCCGGACCGCGCAAAATACCATCAACGGCCGACAAATAAAAATTCAGTTTCCCAACAAACGCAAATCCAGCGCCAAGTTCGAGAAGAAAATCCCTGATTTTATCGTAATTTTTTGGAACACTAACCAACTTTGTCATTGAATCGCCTATTCTTTGAATTTTTTTTCTTCATAATCCTCAGACAGTGGCCTCATGAATCTGTTCTTTCTTCTCGTGTCCTTGATTGCTAAAAACATCGAACAACATTTCTCTAGCCATAAGCGAATTAGGGTTTGAAATTGCTGGATAAGGTTTCAGGTGTTCTCTACGTTGTTCTTGTGACAGCTCTTCAAACCAGACATCAAATTCCGCTTCCAAGCACTTCTTTTTCAGCTCTTTCAAGTTTGAGCTTTTAGCTTGCGCAGCTTCCAGCTTCAAACGCTCATGACGCTCTTCAGAAGACTCAAACTTTGCCGGCCTGGCATAATATCCCTTCTTGAGCTCCTTCATGGCCCAAGCCTTTTTGGCTGTAAGTGTCTTAGATTCCGGCGAACCTAAATAAAAAGCCATGTGTTCGATAGATTCAAATAATTCTTGCTCAGATTCGAAGACACCAGTACGCCAAACAGTGACCAAATCATTTATCCCAATATCAAAATCAGAAAGACCTATCCGATCTGAGAAAGAGGACAACTTTTTCAAGAACAATTTGTGGGCATTGTTTGTTGTTGTAGTAGAATTTAAATTACTACTACTACTAACGTAGGCACCAGTTCCCATTTGGTTCCCTTTTGGTTCCCCTTTGCGGTTCCCTTTTAAATCTTCTT
This sequence comes from Myxococcaceae bacterium, assembly GCA_037134495.1. Lineage (GTDB taxonomy): Bacteria > Myxococcota > UBA727 > UBA727 > JABDBI01 > AER2-1. Next base: position 441 of record JBAXMC010000180.1, on the reverse strand, counting down.
TACAGCTTAGAATTGCATTGAAAACAGGTGCTGGAATTCGGTAGACACAACCGCTCTTTCCCCTACCCCGTTTTGCATCAACCAATTCGATATAACCTTTTTTAATAAGGCGTTTTAATTGCGTTTTGACGCTCTCTAATGGGATATCGTAACCAATTGAAACTTGTAAACGTCGCATGCGAGGTGTGCGTTGGCCGCCATTTTCAGATTGTTTTTCAGCCATGAAAAGAAGAATTAATCGCTCTTGATTTCCATCTGGCAGCAGTTCCCCTTTGATCTGATTTACAGTTCCCCTTTGCAAAGAGGAACTGACCGAATTTAAAAGGGGAACTGGTGGCACCGGTTCCCCTTTGAGGGTGTTTTCAAATGGGAACTGAACCAAATTCAAATGGGAACTGACCGAATTTAAAAGGGGAACTGATGGGTCTAAAAGGGGAACTG
>JBAXMC010000179.1:0-3196 GCA_037134495.1 Myxococcaceae bacterium | reverse complement strand
CTCCCAGCTATTTTGCTTCTTCATGCGGAGGTGCTCCAATATCAGTGATTCGAAAGTATATTGAAAACCAAAGAACTCCTGTATGATGCCTTATATCTCCGCCATAAATGGCTGAGTTTTACGGCATTGAGGATAAGTTCTGAGCCCAGCCTTCTGAAACATGCTGGTTCAAGATTTGCCAAGCAAGAACTTTAATCTTTTGATCTTCATCCCAAATAGCAGCAGGTAAACAGCTGCGACAAATCAAATCGCTACTTTCTAGCGTACAAATTTTGCACTGATGGTGAAGCATTTGGTGTCCCTGACGGGATTCGAACCCGTGTTACTGCCGTGAAAGGGCAATGTCCTAGGCCTCTAGACGACGGGGACACAAGAGGCTACCTTAATATGATGAATTTGTTTTGCAAGTGGGTTATTCTATTTTTAATGATTTTATCAGCCGGCTCTGCTCCGTTCAATGGCAAGCGCTTTGAAAATTCAAACAGCAAAATGGAGAAAAGCTTGTCGCAGATTGTTCAATTTCTGCGGGAAAAAGCGAGTCTAGACTGGCCAGAAGAAATCCCCTTAAAACAGCAAGATAAGCCTCCTGTTTTGATCCCAGACAGTCAGCTCAGAGCTTCTTTTGTGAATCATGCAACTGTCTTGTTGCAAACTCATGGGCTTAATTTTTTAACGGATCCGGTTTGGTCAAAAAGAGCGAGCCCTTTTAGTTTTATAGGCCCAAAGCGTGTCCACTCGCCAGGGATTGATTTCAAAGATCTGCCTAAAATCGATTATGTCTTGATTAGCCATAACCACTATGATCACCTAGATTTGGAAACTCTCGTAAGGCTTGAAAAAGCATTTAAGCCTACTTTTTTAGTAGGGCTCAAAGTTTCCAGCAATCTGCGCAAAAGCCTGCCGAATGCTAAAATTATCGAGCTAGACTGGGGACAGGCCTACGAAATATCTAACGACAAAAAAATCTATTTTTTGCCTGCTCAACATTGGTCTGCCAGATGGCCCTGGGATCGAAATCAAACGCTTTGGGGTGCTTTTGCGATTCAACTACCTGGTGGCAATATCTATTTTGCGGGTGACACCGGTTATGCTGAGCATTTTAAGCAAGCTCAAAAGCAATTTGGAAAGTTTCGCTTAGCTTTATTGCCTATCGGAGCTTACGAACCTCGTGATTTCATGAAATATCAACACATGAATCCCGCAGATGCCGTCCAAGCTGCCAAAGATCTCAAAACAGAGCATGCTTTAGGCATTCATTTTGGTTGTTTCCCGTTGGCCACAGAAGCCTATGATGGGCCCAAAAAAGAGATAAAGCGATTAAAACTGCCTGTTTTTCAGGTCTTGGAGCCTGGAGAGTTTAGATTCTTCTGATTTTGCTCGCTCTCCCAATGTTGTTTTAGAAACGTCATTAGGTTTGCATGAAAGTCTGCCTCGATTGGATTCGCCTTAAAAATCCGGATAACGTCCGCATGGAGGTGTGCAGGTATTTTACTCAAGGTCGGTGTAAGAATGATCGGTGGTTCTATTTTTACATTTGAAAAAGGGGGAATAAGGGGGATTTTGGTCCCAGATTTCATCCGAACCAGATTATAAGTCTTGTGATGTCGATTAACAACGCCGGTATGCACTAAAAGCTCTGCCTTTTCAAGCTCGCGGATCAGGCGACTTAGAGTTGCTTTTGAACGACCTATTCTTTCAGCTAAAACTTTTGTATCGATAGCTACCTGTGGGTTTTTCTGGCTAGACAGAAGAGCCAGCTCTATCCACAGGATTTTGGCTGAAGCTGAAATTTTAGATTTGATCACATGAAGAGGTACGCGCACTGACCGGGCCATGATTGCTCCAATTGACAAACTTGGCCGTCGACACTATTTTGCCTCAGCCTGATTGACAGGTGCCGTTTCCATACGTCGCTAAAAGTTAGGAAACGGCTTTTCTATGGACACCATGTCCACAGGCAATCATGTTAAAACAAGCGCATCTGAAAAAAACATCGGATGAATGTCCGATTGCTTTGTCTTCAAAGAAATATGAAGTTAATAGACACAGCGAACATTATACCGAGCACTTGCCGCAGTAGGATCTGCCCACTCAACGCGTCCCCACTCACCAACTCCTACCCCTCCGAACTCGACAATCCAGATAGTAGGATTAGAACCACCAGGGGCCAATGGAGTTGAGGACCAAAAAGTTTGAGCCGGCTCTCCTGCAAAAACTGATGCATCCATTAAAAGACCAGTATAAGAAGCACCGTAATTTAGCAAAGTAGAGAGTTCTGCTACCTCAGGGAGGCGCCAAGAACGACCATTTAAGCTTAGCGAAGAGCAATATTGCAGAGCGTTTGTGTAAGACACTGCACCACTCGTGGAAGCCTGCTGCCAAGTTAGCCCAGTCACAGTATCTCTTACTTCGCCTGAAGCTATCGCATAACGAGAATTAACTTGCTGTTGATAACAAGACCGAATACACCTGACTGAATTTTTTGTAGCCAGTGAAGAATATCCAGACCAACCGCGATCACTAAAGTATACTTGCCACGCATTACCTTCATCCCCAGTACGCAAAGTAGACGACCAAAAATCAGTTGCAGCAGTATTTGGAAAATATGCCTCATTAATAGGAACGGCAGGGTATGCAACAGTATAGTCAATCAACGTCTGAAGTTCACCAATATTAGGAAGGCGCCAATTACTAAATCCACCAGTGCTTCTTCCTGCGCAATACGTTCCAGCATCAGACCAAGCCATTGTGTTTATACTTGCAGCTTGCTCCCACTGCAAATCCGTTAAAGCATCCGTTACAACTCCTGAAGACACAGTATAACGTCCATTATCAACACTATCAAATGTTCCTCCATTCCGACTCCATCGTACCAGCAATCCCGCCGAAGGAGGAGCTTGCGTAGAGCAACCCACACAACGAACGTTGTTTACACCCGTACCTGACGAAATTGTTGCGCTTAATGTGGTTTGCCCCGTTGAGGCTCCTAAAACACATGAACCACGAAGGGCACCAAAGTAACATACTGAATTAGACCAAAACCAGGGTTCGCTTTGTCCTTGCTGTACAGCAGGCATCACAAAAGACGTGTTATCAATAGCTGGAGTATTACCAACTCCTGCAATGCTTTGAAGCTCCTTTATTTTCGGAAGCCTCCACATACCGCCACCTAGATTCAAGGTATCACAATAGGCCC
>JBAXMC010000178.1:0-3207 GCA_037134495.1 Myxococcaceae bacterium | reverse complement strand
AGTCTGGGCCGTGTCTCAGTCCCAGTGTGGCTGGTCGTCCTCTCAGACCAGCTATAGATCGTAGGCTTGGTAGGCCATTACCCCACCAACTACCTAATCTAGCGCGGGCCTATCTTACAGCGATAAATCTTTTCTCCTCAGAGAGTATATGGTATTAGCAACAGTTTCCCGTTGTTATCCCATACTGCAAGGTAAGTTCCCACGTGTTACGCACCCGTCTGCCACTAACAGAATTCCTAGCAAGCTAGGCTCTTATTCGTTCGACTTGCATGTGTTAGGCATGCCGCCAGCGTTCGTTCTGAGCCAGGATCAAACTCTCCACTTAAAACTGGCTTAAACTATGTTCTAGCTTAATTATAACTTTTATCTTTTTTGGAATTAACGTATGTGTTTTCTTGATTTCTTATTTGGTTTTCAGAGAGCTTTTTGTTTTCTTGTCCTCGTAGCGGGTTGTTGTCCGACTGACAGTCCGTTGCTTTCGAGGTGAGGCGGATAATACTCGGATTCTCTGAAAGCGCAAGCCCCAACCGTGTATTTTTTTAAAAAAAATGAAAACTCTTTTAAAATCAGCTGGTTGCAAATGGTTCAGAGATCGCAAAAAACGCTTCTTCAGCAGAGTTGTTACAGAACCACTACCCCGACTCGCTGATCGCGATCAAGCAAATTGCTCATCAGCTCTAGGCATAATCAACAACGAGGCGATTTACTTCCGCAAATTAAGTGATCGCTTCTGTGATTCAGTTCGCCTTTCTTTTCTAGGCGCCTGGCCATTTTGAGCATTTCTTCCTGCTACAGCTTGGAGAGCTTCTTGAGTTAAACCTAATGCCTCTTTTAAGCCGCCGATCTGTCTCTTGGCGGCTGTCAACTGAGCCTCAGTCAGCTTATTCGAGTCCTGTAATTTTTTGTTCTTAGCTTCTAGGCCCACCATTTGGAAATCCAGCAGCCTAACTTCTCTTTCTAAATCTTCAGTAGGGAGCCCAGCTTTACTTCTTAAGTCCTCAACCTCTTTTTTAAGCCTATCTAATTCAGGCAGCAGTGGGTGGGGTTCTGTATCTCCAAGATCATCAAAATGTTCATTATCTATACGCTGACGGTTTTCTGGAGATTCTTCCCTGGATCGCGCACGTACTTTTGCTGTTGTTCCAGGATCTGGTACAACGCCTAGACTTCGTACCGGAGTTTGCGCTCTTGACTCAACAACTGGCCTGCCCGGCGCTGAACCACTCTGAATACTCCCGCTGCCGTGTGTTCGATCTGGAGGGCTGCTTGGAAAAAGATGATTTCTAGCTGCATCGGCCGCTAAAACTGCGCCTGTATAAACAGCAGCAACAGCAGGCGCCAATCCACCGGTTGCAGCAGTCGCAAACCCTGCAAGAATTGCTCCAGTCTTTACTGGATTTTCTTTTGCCAATTCTACTGTCCCTCGAATTCCTTCTGTTATTCCAAATGGCATGATTGATATTCTCCTGTTTGCCCACACTCTTCCAAGCTTGCTTCTGAGCAAGGATCTTCACCTGCAGGTCTTGGTTCACAGTTCTTGGTTGCTAAATACGTAACCAAGCGGCAAGCTGCTTTGCCCTTAATCTGTAATCCTACGCAGTTATTTCCTGTGCGCGCCCTATAGTCATCATGATAGGCAATCATACGATTTGGTGACCGTTCTTCACAGACCTCTAGTTTCATTACACATTGTTTTGGCTTATGAAGCTTAAGTTCGCAAATTTGATATTCACCACGACCACACTGCTCAGCTCTGACACGAGAGCAACGTTCTTTGAGTTGTTGGGCTGGAAACAATGCTTCGCAAGCACTAAACTGCCGATGATTTATGGACTGAAGAGCTTTGCATACAGGTTCACCCTTAAAAGCAATCGCATTGCATTTGTCTGTATTTTCTCTGGTGGTTTTCATCGATAGTGCACCCTTCCGTCTCTGGAGTACATCCATCAGCTTCGCGCAAGGATCTTCTTTCAAGAAACAATCACCTTGAATAAGTTTGTAACAATGATCTCCATCACATTTGTAGCAATATTGTTCATCACAGTATGAGCCATCGTGGAATCCTACCGAAGGGTTTTTATAGGCTGCAGCTTCCTGACCTTTCGAAGGACGTTGCGACTTATGATATGTACGCTGCTCACTATAGCCCTGGTCATCAACCACTTCATGTTCTAGAGAACTATTGGTTCTATAACATTTGTCACCATCACAATGAAAATTTTGTTTCTCAGGAACAGCAGGCAAAATAGGCTGAACTTTATCAGGATGCTGCTCTGGGACTGGAATCACGAAATCTTCTGGTTTCTCTGCCGCAGGCTGTTCAGCATTAGGCTCCGTTATTTCTTCTGGTGGCCTATTAGGTGGCGATGTATTTTGGGTATGCTGACCACCACAAGAACTGAGCAACAGTAAAAACGGTAATATTCTCATCAGATCACCTATCTTATTTAAGAATAAGTGATCTCTGAATTAAATATCAAATATTGTATATTTTATTTACTCTTATCTTCAGAATCAACAGATGCAAAACGTGTTTTAATCGCGTTCAAAAGCTCTTTGCCTTGGGGTGTAGCACCTAAAGCTTCAAGCATGCTCCCGATTTCCAAACCACCTTTCCCGCTAAACAGCTGCATCGCATTAGTAACGCCTGCAGTAACTGACCCAGTATTCGCAATGACTTTGATGTCAGCAGCCGTAAGCGCTTGTGCCTGCGCTGTTCCAACTCCAAGATGTGCCTTAATGGCCTCAATCGCTATGAGATAGCTTTGATAGGCAGCACTGTTTTCGATTTTATCTGCCAATGCAATCTGAGCATTTACAGGAGCCATTAAAATAGCTTGTTGCGCAGCACCATCTGCCTCGCCATTAATTTTAACACCCTCAGCTTCACGCTTGGCAGCTTCCAGTTTTCCTTCTGCTGTTAAAATAGCAATCTGTTTTTGTTGTTCAGCAACAACAATCGCTGCAGCCTTATCGATTTCAGCCTGTTGGACCTGACCCACTTTGATCACTTCCATTTCTTTTGCTCTGGTAATGGCTTCTTCAATCTTGACCTGCTGCAAAGCTTGTTGCTGAGCAATGCCTACGAGTTGGTCTTTTTCGGCAGTACGTTGACCAATCATTCTCCCTGCTTCAATTTCAGCGGTTTCAGCTTTTTGACGATTAGAAGCCACTTCTGTGCGGCTTTCCATTTCGATATGAGAAGCC
>JBAXMC010000177.1:0-3245 GCA_037134495.1 Myxococcaceae bacterium | reverse complement strand
GGGTAAAAATTAGCGTAAGATTGCCGGCGTTTTAAGGGGTATCCATCTTCATCGCAGACTTCCTTCATGTGACTGACCAGGATTTTTTCTGCGAGGGTGAGAGGACGTCCAAAGTGTTTGCGGCCTTCAGCAATTTTTATCGCGTTCATGACGGGTTATCTAGCAAGAAGAATCGTCAAGTCAAGTTGTAGAATCAAGCAGATTTCGAAATGGTTGATGATTCTTAAATCTATAGGTTTTGAAATCACGCCGATCCGTCGAAACGATATCTCCGTGTCCAAGTTCTTCAGCCAATATCACCAAGGATGCATCTGCTAAGTCCATAGGGAGTTCTTCGTATTTAGCCATGAGTGTTTTGATGCGTGCAAAGTGGTCAAGACGAAGTTCAAATAGATTAAGAATTTTCCGTTCACAAAGAACCAAGAACTGCTGCGCCAAGAGAGGCTGTATTGAAGAAAGCAAATGACAGGTTTCAGATATGACAGGCCAAGTGCTAATCCAAAATCGATTTTCAATGAGAGGGCGTGTAGCTAGTGCTGCTTGATGAAAACGGTCTCTCTTTGAAAATAGTGCTACTAGATATCCGGCATCAATGATGATGCTGTTTCTAATGGGTGGCATGTTTGGCCTTAAAGTTTTTCGAGAGAATCGATTTATAATTTTCTGAGAGAGAAGGATCGGCTTGTTCGATGGAACCAATAAGACCTAGTTCTTCTATGGCTTCAAAGGGTGTTTGCCTGGATTTCTCTTGTCGATATTCCTGAGCAAGAGCATGAATCGAAAGCGTGATAATTTCTGTGATCTGATTAACTCCTAAGGTCTCTTTTAAGAAGGTAATTTCTTTATCTGTAGTTTCAGAGATGCGCGCTTGGATTGTTTTGTTTCTCATAGTCTCTTGCCTGTAATACGAATTGTAGCACAACAAAGGCCTGATTGCCAAGTGCGCTGATAACTGGCATTTTACTTGAATATGCTCAGTGCCAGTAATATTAGCCTTTCTTTTGGGCCTAAACAGATTTTTAACCAAGTGTCTTTTTCTCTTCTGCCAGGAGAACGCGTTGCGTTGGTTGGACAAAACGGTGCAGGAAAATCAACGTTTTTAAAAATCTTGTCTAGGCAACTAGAACCCGATTCGGGCAGTGTTGATACGGTTAAACGAACACGGATTGGGTTTCTGACTCAAGAGCCGCAGCTAAAACTGGATATGAGTGTTGAGAACGCTCTGCGAGAGAATTTTGCCGGTGAAGATTATCAAATTGAAGAAGTGCTCTCTCGATTGCATATTAAAGCACGCAGTGAACTGATTGGGACTCTCTCAGGGGGAGAGCGCAGACGTGTAGACTTGGCGAGAGTATTGCTTGAGGACCCTGATGTGTTTTTGCTTGATGAGCCAACCAATCATTTAGATTTAAGCGCGATTAAATTTCTGGTTCAGTATTTTACGAGTACTCAAAAGCCGCTCCTGTTTATTTCCCATGACAGTGCTTTCATTGACGAAGTTGCGAACAGGATTTTGGAACTCGATTCAGGTAAATTTTTTACGCACGAAGCCTCGTATGCGCAATTTCTTGAAAATAAGTTGATCAGAACCGATATTGAAGGGCGGACCCTTCATAGAAAAGATAGATTGGTGGCCATGGAACTTGCATGGCTGAGGTCAGGGACGCCGGCAAGAACAACCAAACAATCAGCCAGAATTTCTAGGGCGCATGATTTAATTAGCGAAGTTTCTACAGAGTTTGAACGAACAAGGGTGAAAGAAGTTGAAATCGAACAAACTAAGAACAGGCGCTTGGCTAAAACGATTTTAGAATTTCGAAATTTAAGCTTTAAGCCTTTATTCGAAGATTTAAATCTGATTGTAACCAATGGTCAGCGCTACGGTATTTTAGGGCCTAACGGAGCAGGGAAGACAACGCTGCTTTCTCTTATATCAGGCCAAAGAGTGCCAAGCTCTGGAGAGATAATTAAGGGCCTGCATACAGAGATTATTCAGTTTGACCAAAACAGAGCGCAGCTAGATCCCAACAAAAGCCTCAAAGAAACCTTGGCAGACCAGGGTGACATGGTGTTTGTGGATGGGAATCCTATTCATGTGGCCAGTTATTTAGAACGCTATTTGTTTTCGCCTGGTGATCAAAATCGAAAAGTCTCGACTTTGTCTGGTGGAGAGCAGAATAGACTTTTATTGGCGAAGCTCTTGAAACATGGGGCGAATTGTTTGCTGTTGGATGAGCCTACCAACGATCTAGACGTAACGACTTTGGGTGTTTTGGAAGAGGCCATGCATGCTCATGAAGGCGTAGCTTTTATAGTAAGTCATGATCGAAGATTCTTAGATAGGGTCTGTACGAGTATGCTTGTATTTGAAGACGGCAAAATAGAAGTCTATGCTGGAAATTATACGACGTATGAAAGATTGAAAGCTGAACAGGCTTTTCCTGCCCCTGCTCCTGCCCAAGCGCTGCGTGCTTCTGGAGCCAAGCCTGTGACAAAGCCAAAAGCCAAACGTTCTTATAAGGAAGAACGCGAATATGCAGGGATTCAAGCAGAAATTTTGAAATCAGAAACAGAGCTCGCCCAGCTTGAGCAAAAGCTCTCAGATCCTGAGGTTTGCCTAGAATATGCAGAGCTCGAAACTAAAATAAAAACTCTGTATGAAAGATGGCAATATTTGGAATCGATTGCATAAATCTTAGAATTTGCTACAAGTCTATATTATGATTAAAGCAACTCCGGATAAAATCCGCAATGTGGCGATTATTGCCCACATCGATCACGGCAAGACCACTCTGCTCGACGGCTTATTAAAACAATCAGCTGTTTTTAACGACCACCAGGCCGTGCCTGAGCGCGTGATGGATTCCTATGACCAGGAACGTGAACGTGGGATTACAATTTTTGCTAAGCACTGCTCGATTCAGTTCGGTGAGTACAAAGTCAATATTATTGATACCCCAGGTCACGCCGATTTTTCGGGTGAAGTAGAACGTGTACTTGATATGGTTAACTCTGTGCTATTGCTGGTGGATGCTCGTGAAGGTCCGATGCCGCAGACTCGCTATGTTTTGAGTCAAGCTCTGAAGCGTGGGTTGAAGCCTTTGGTGATTATCAACAAGATTGATAGACCCCATGCAGATCCTGATCGTGTTTTGAGTGAAACTTTTGACTTGTTCGTTGAGCTTTCTGCTAATGATGAGCAACTCAACTTCCCCTATATCTATGCTTCAGGTTTGTCGGGTTAT
>JBAXMC010000176.1:0-3248 GCA_037134495.1 Myxococcaceae bacterium | reverse complement strand
TCTGAGTCGATGGAGCTGAAGTGCTAGGAACAGATGTTGTTGGCGCCTTGGTTGAGGGTGCTGACGTACTAGGTGCAAAAGTAGATGGAATCTGTGTCGATGGCGTTGACGTCGTTGGAGCGGAAGTTGTCGGCGTCAATGTGCTAGGCGTGAAGGTTGTCGGATTCTGAGTCGATGGTGCTGACGTAGTGGGGGTGCGTGTTGTTGGTACAGGTGTTCCAACTGGACAGGGGGTTTCAGGTGTTTTTGTTGTTGGATTATGAGTGCTAGGCCTAAACGTAGTCGGAGCCTGAGTTGATGGCACTGACGTACTAGGAGCCGATGTCATTGGCGCCTTGGTTGAGGGTGCTGATGTAGTAGGCTTGCGTGTTGTTGGTTTAGGTGTTTCAACCGGACAGGGTGTTTCAGGTGTTTTTGTTGTTGGAATAGCTGTTGTTGGTTTCAGAGTACTAGGTGTGAATGTCGTTGGTGCAGGAGTCTTAGGAATCTTAGTCGATGGCGCAGGTGTTTGAGTAGAGCAAGGGCCTGTATTGCAACCAGAGTTAAAGTGCTTTCTCAGTTTACAAGCCCCAGAATTGAATGTCGTTGGATATTGACATAAAGTGTAATCATTTTGGTAGGGGCAGTTCTGATCTGGAGTATCGTCACAATATCCTGCTGTTGCTCCATTTTTCAGATAGGTTTTTAGATCTTTTTTATTTATTTTTAGATTTACAGAGTTGCTACAAATGTTGACCTTATCGTTACAGCTTCCGGCATAACAGCCTTGTTGGATGTAATATTTGAGATATCCATTATTGACACTGCTTGTGTAGCAACCTTCTGGATTGCCCTGGGGAATGTAGCAAATAGACGATTGTTGGTTTTGGGTAGTGGCGCTTATGGCCGTGCTCAGGAAAATACACAACGTTTTTAAAAGCGCTCTCATTAAAAGCGCCAACACGAAAGGATTGCATTATCTTCCTAAATATTTATTTTCCATTAAAAAACCACCAGCCAAACTAGCGTTTGTCTGATGGCGTTCGTTCGTCAAAGCGGCCCTTAAGCCGGATTCTGTGCCGAGGCGGATTGCTCCCTCCTCATCGATGGCCATTCGTCTAGGAGTACCGTTGCCGATACCCTCGAGCGGTCTCATTAGAAACCCAGCCTGCGAGCAACAGGACGGCGGATTTCACCTTGACCTTTCACCGGGTGGGGTTTGCCGTGCCAGGTTTGTCTCCAAACCCGCGGTGCGCTCTTACCGCACCTTTTCAACTTCACCCGCCATAGCCTTGGCGACGGCGGGCTGACTATTTTCTGTGGCACTTTCCTTCAAGTCACCTTGACCGGTCGTTAACCGGCACCCTCGCTCTATGGTGCCCGGACTTTCCTCTCGTTTGTTTCCAAACCAGCGTCCATCTGTTCCACTTGGGCGAACATGCTTAGAATAGGGCGCTGGCGAGAAAACACAAGGCAGTCTTTAGATGAAGAAAGTAGCGCCAGTCAAGATTTCAAAAGTTGCTTCCAAAGTCTTGGTTGTGCCACCGCCCATCACAAAACTTGGATTGAATGCAGCTTCGATCCCCAGAGCTAAATCGTTTCCTACAAAATATTCAAAACCTGCTGTGGGTCTTAGACCCAGATTAAAGTGCGGTTTGGAAGAAGCTGTTGTTGGAAAAAAAACAGAAGGCGTTAGAGCTAAGCTCACAAATGGAACAAAGGGTGATTGGTGATTCACAAAGCGATATTTAGCACCCAGTCCGAATTCTAAACTCAGACTGTTTATCGCGAACAAAGGCCTTGCAGCGCTTATTAAACTCCAATTTGAATCCATCATGTATTCAAATTCAACTCCAGACACAATGTTGTTGTCTACGATGGTTCTCGAATCTTTCACAAAATAGATCGAATTTCCTACGATCCCCCGTACAAGCCACTGAGTAGGTTTGTACTCATATGAGAAGATGGGAAGTGCGACTAAACATAACAACCATGCTATTTTTTTCACCATGGGAACCTCTTCAGTGCTACTCTATGTGTTATGTTTCAAAAGAAAACAAGAATTATCTGTCTGTTCGTTTTTCTTGCTGGATGCAATCACTCATTCGAGCAAGTAGGCAATTACCATTTGCCTTATGAATTCCAAATCGAACATGATTTGAAGCCATTCAAAGATCTGAATCTGCATCGTTCTCAGATCAAAAAAGCTTACTTGAATAACCCGAAACATTTGGCTTATGTACGCATACTTAAAAATGGTGAAGTGACTATCGAAACAAAGTCTCTGCCATTTGTTTTGTCATCTAGAGTTGAGGCAGTTGTAAAATTGGTAGAGCAATCTATCCATCGGTTTGGGCCTCTCCCGGAAATGGAATTTATTTATAACTTGGAAGATGAGCCTCAAGTTAAAAAGAACTCAGATTCTCTTGTGCCTGTTTTTTCGTTTAGCAGCACAGCAGAATATGCAGATGTTACGTTTCCAATGATTGGTTCTGGAGATTTTTACCGCATGGATGATGTCCTGAAAGACATCAAAGCCAAAGCGATTCCATTTGAAAAAAAGAAAGATCTTTTGGTATGGAGAGGTTCTCAAACCGGTGGGGAATACAACGAGCTCAATTGGACAGAATTTCCCAGAAGTAAACTTGTTTTATTTTGCCAAAAGAGAGCTGATTTATGCGATGCAGGCTTCTCAGCCTATAGCCAGGTCACTCCTGGAGGGAAAAAAGCGATTGAAGAAACTGTTGGTCTGAAAAAATCTATTTCCATGGAGAATATGCAAGCTTACAAGTATATCGCTTCTTTGGATGGCAATACTTGGCCAGATAGATTTCCAAGGTTGATAGCGTCTAATTCGTTGGTTTTCAAAGAAAATTCTAAACACTATTCTTTCTTTGACTTAGCTCTAAAGCCAGGTGTTCACTATGTTTCTTTAAAAAATGATATGTCAGATTTAGAAGAAAAAATTCTTTGGGCTAAACATCATCCGAAAGAAGTCGAAGAAATTATTCAAAATGCCAACCAATTTGCAGACCAGTATTTATCTCAGGCTTCTGTGGAAGCTTATGTTTATAAGCTGCTTTTAAAATATTCAGAGTTGTTTATAAGCTGAAAATCCTTGCAAACTCGAACAAGGATTGTTATGATCAAAGCATGTATATTTTAATGCTGTTATCTGCTGTTTTTCTGATTGGTTGTCCTGCTTCAATAAATACAAACGATTCAAAGTTTAACAAAAGCCAGGGAGCTTCGACACCTGCGCCTGCACC
>JBAXMC010000175.1:0-3257 GCA_037134495.1 Myxococcaceae bacterium | reverse complement strand
TTTTTTGTGATTACAGAATTAACAAAAGCTTTCCAAATAGGTTTTATGATTTTCTTGCCGTTCATGGTCATCGATATGGCGGTATCGAATATCTTAATGGCTTTGGGCATGCAGATGTTAGCGCCAACAATGATCAGCTTACCGTTTAAATTGCTCTTGTTTGTGATGGTGGATGGTTGGCATCTCATCACCAAAGGCCTTGTGCTAGGATATCAACTATGAATGTCTCAGCTTATGTTGCTCAACTCACGAACGAAGCTATTTTGCTGACGATTCTCATCTCTGCTCCAGCCATTGTTTCTAGTTTGGTGGTGGGGCTTGCAGTGGCACTATTTTCAGCCACCACGCAGATTCAAGAACAGACTTTAAGTTTCGCACCTAAAATGGTTTTTGTGTATATTTCGATTGCCGCTACGGGTGGGTGGGTCGGTGGTTTGATGCTTAGATTTGCGACACGGTGTTTGGGCGAATTTTCGAATATTCCTCTAGGCTAAACCCATGCCAGGATTTATCTCAGGTATTTTATCAGAATTCACACACGGGGTTGGCCAATCTCATGCATTGATTTTGTTTTCATTGATTGCGGCTCGCATGGTGACACTTGTAACGCTAGTGCCGTTCTTGGGTTCTAAGAATGGCCCCGGGCCGATGAAAATAGGCATTGCGCTCATGCTTTCAATTATGATGTGGCCGCTGGCTATTGCGAATTTAAAGGGTCCCATACCTCACACGCTGCTGCCATATTTGGTGATGATGCTGAAAGAAGTATTTGTGGGTTTTAGTTTAGGTTTTGTGACGGCTCAGATTTTCTATGCTGTTGAAATGGCTGGACAAATTATCGATGTCAGTCGAGGGGCCAATCAAATACAGCTGATGGTGCCTGAACTGGGAGAACGCAGTTCTCCTTACGGCGATATGAATTATCAGATTGCTTTGATTTTGTTTTTAAGTTCTGGCCTGCATGCTGTGTTTTTTGAAGGTTTGGTACAGAGTTTTATAGCCGTTCCGATTAATCAACTACCGCCATTTTCAGCAGGCTCAGCAGCTTTCTATGAAGAGTTTATGTTTCTGTTTGCAGAAATATTTAAGATTGCCGTGACGCTGGCCTTGCCTGTTGGAGCCGTTTGTTTGATTACAAACTTATCTTTTGGGTTGATTAACAGAATCGCGCCCCAAATTAACGCTTATTTTTTGGCGATGCCTGCGACAGCAATTGGGGGCATGATGATCTCGTTTTTTGCTTTGTCTATGACGATTCAGCAATTTGAAAATTTTTCTGTTGAGATTATAGAGCACTTCCTAAAAGTAATTAATTTGCTAGGTTGATCTCATGATCAAGCTTTTTCTCGTCGTGTTTTTGTTGGTTCAAGTGCAATTTAGCCAGGCCGCATCACGTTCTTGGACGGTGACCCTCCCAACTGTAATTGCGAGTATGGCCGCTGCGGTTGCTGGATTTCCGGTGATATTTGCAGGCACAGTAACTTATCTGACCATGAGTCATTTTTCGCCAGGACCTGTAAAACCAGAATTAGCTCAGGATGCTGCTACGGCGTCATATGCAAAACTGATTAAACTGCAGGTTGGTGTTGGTGTCTTTATGCAGCTGTTTGAAATAGCTCTTTTTAGGCCATTCTTGTTGCCTCCATTGGAGAGCTATTTTACAAGTCTTTCGCACCCTCGTTTGTTACAGGGAGAACATAGTTTAACTTATATTTATCGCGACAAATTAAAAGCTTGTGATAACCCAGTGGTGGCTTCAATGCTCAAAGCTCTTCCAATTGATGTCTGCAAGAAAAAGAAAAAGACGGTGAGATTAGAAGAACTTGTTTTTGCGGATGACGTAAAATCAGAAATCACGAATTTTGAAATCCTAACAAGACAACGCTTGCGTCATGGACAAGGGTTGCCTAATTTATTTTTGCATGGCCCTGCTGGTACAGGAAAGACGGCTCTTGCAGAAGCACTCGCTGATTCTCTCGGGTTTAACTTCCAGCGTTTTACGGGCAGTGAAATTGTCAAAAACGAACGTGGGATTGAAGAGCTTTCTTTGGCGCTTAAATGGGGAGAAAATCCTCCTGCGACGGCCATGTCCGCTTTACAAGATGAAAGACCTGTTTTGTTTTTTATCGATGAAATTGAACACTTTGTTCGCAGCAGAAAGGGAGACATGCTCAGTCGAGAGTATCAGGCTTTGGCTGAATTTTTAGGTTTGATTAATAATTCCGGGTCGACCAAATACATGATTGTTGTTGCCTCTAATTTACCCGATAAAATTCAAATTGAAGAAGCAATTGTCAGCCGTTTCGACCTAAATATTGAGATCAAAATGCCCGGGTTTGCTGAGAGAGAAAAAATATTCGAACTTTATCTGAAAAGCTCGAACGATTTCAAAAAATTTGCCGAAGTGACAGAAGGATTTTCGGCACGAGATATAAGAGTTGTTTGTGATAATTTAATTCAAAAACCGGCAACCGATGATCAAGTTATGAGTTCGATTGAGAGATTAAAGCTAAAGCGAGCGCAGCTGCTGAACCTCACCCCTAACCCCTCTCCACCAAGTGGAGAGGGGAAAAGGTAACGAGGACTAATTTAATAAATTCTTTTTCGTTATGTCTCCCCTCTCCACTTGGTGGAGAGGGGCCGGGGGTGAGGTTGCTCGCCGCTTGATATTTTCTGGTTTTTTTGCCATAGATGCTTGAAAATTAACCAAGGATTAAGATTATGGCAGAACTATTTGGACAAAGCGGCGCTGAAGGCGGCGGTATCTTTTCGATGATTTTAATGTTCGGTGGCATGTTCGCCATCATGTACTTCATCCTGATAAGGCCTCAGCAGAAACAGCAAAAGAAACACTTGGAACTGATTGGGTCACTAAAGAAAGGTGACGAGGTTATTTTAAGTAGCGGAATCTGCGGGCGGGTGTTCTCTGTTGAAGATAAGTATTTAATTTTAGAGATGTTGGACAAAAACAAGGTGAAAGTGCTAAGACATGCCGTGCAAGGTTTACTAGGGAACTAATATGTTTGAAAGCTGGAAAACACGACTCTTCTTCTCGGGACTTTTACTCGGATTCGCAATTTATTTGCTGATCCCCACGGTTATTTATTTTAACCTGAATGAGTCGCAACTTCGAGAAGTGAGGCGTGATAAACACGCTTTCGCCAAAATGCTTCCATCGTGGAGCATCGACAGTCATATTATCCCAGGGCTGGATCTCCAAGGTGGGATTCACATGGTTCTCGGTGTAGATGTTGATA
>JBAXMC010000174.1:0-3309 GCA_037134495.1 Myxococcaceae bacterium | reverse complement strand
GAAGTAGGTAAACACTTGCATATTTCCCGTGAGACAGCTCGTTTGCTGGAATCAAAAATGCTGAAATTGGCTCGGGAGCAGCTTGCCAACTGGCGTTAGTAAGACTACGACGGCGTCATGATTGATTATGACGCCTTAGTTGAAAGTCAACGTCAGCATCTTTTTTACCCTTGGAGTGCGCAAAGCAAAGCTAAACCTTTGTGCGTCCAAAGCGCACAAGGAGTTTGGCTGACTCTGAATACGGGGCAAAAAATACTCGATTTTAACAGCTCTATTTTTAACGCCAACTTAGGTCATGGGCATGCAGGTATCGCAACAGCCATGCAAAAAGCGGCTCTGGATCCTAAAGTTGGGCATCCGGCTTTGGTGCACCCAGAGAAAGCTAAACTGGGCGAAAATCTGGCCCGGATTGCTTCAGGTGACTTAAATAAAACTTTTCTAACGCTCGGGGGAGCCGAAGCAAACGAAAATGCGATTAAAATAGCTCGTTTGGTCACCGGTCGCCATAAAGTTGTGACGCGATATCGTTCGTATCATGGGGCTACTTTGGCTACGATCGGTTATTCTGGCGACTATCGTCGGATTCCATTTGACGGAACAGTGACGGGGGTTGTGCGTTTCCCCGATCCGTATCCGAGAGGTTCTGGGCAACATATTGATACTGTACGCTTGTTGGAAGAAATCATAGAGATAGAAGGCCCCGAGACCATTGCTTGTATTTTACTCGAGGGTATTACAGGCGCCAACGGTGTATTTGTGCCGGACGCAGATTATTGGCCTCGCATTCGTGCTTTGTGCGATAAACATGGCATTTTACTAATTTCTGATGAAGTTTTAAGCGGATTTGGTCGAACGGGTAAGTGGTTCGCGGTAGATCACTTCGGGGTTGTTCCTGACATAATGACTTTAGGCAAAGGCCTTGCGGCAGGTTATGCACCGCTTGCTGGCGTGATGGTCAGCGATAAAATTGCTGCGAAGTTTGGTAATGAAACGCTTTGGTGTGGTTTGACTCATTATGCGCATCCATTTTGTTGTGCTGTGGCAAACGCGGCCATAGAAGCCTATGAATCCGAGAGTTTGGTTGAAAATGCACGTGTTCGAGGTTTGGAATTAAAAGCAGGCCTTGAAGCGATGCAAACTAAGAATCCTAAGATTGCTGAGGTTCGTTCAATAGGTCTTCTTGCTGCAATAGATTTAGAAAACTTTGTGTCTTACAGGGCTAAAGGCAAAGAATTAGAAAAAGCGAGCAAGCTGTCTGATGCGTTGTGGGAAGCAGGTGTTTATTGCACGGTTAGATTTGGGATGTTGGTCATAGCTCCGCCGCTTTGTATAACGTCAGCAGAATTATCAGAGGGTTTAGAGCGCATAGCTCTTGTGCTTTCTCAGATAAACGACTAAGAAAGGCGGACTATGAAAACATTACTTTTAATGAGTATTTTAATTTTGGCAGGTTGCGGCGAACAAGCAGAGTCTCAAACAGCAAGAGAAGAAAAAGCAAGGATTGAAAAAGAATTGCAAAAAGCTCGTGACGCCGAAAAATCTAAGGCCACAGAAGTGCCTGGAACTTCTGAAATTCCTAAAGTTCATGAGGAACATGAAGGGCATGAGGGGCATGATCATGACCATGATCATGAACACGACGAAAATTGCCATCATAACCACTAAATTATGAAGTTTCTTTCTGTAATCCTAATGTCAAATCTTCTGTTGGCGAATGAAAATAAAACAACAGAAGAAACTCAAGAAGAAGAACCTAAAACAGAGCCTCATCATGCTGGGGATGAAGCAAATTTTAGTTCTCAGGAAACTCTCCTCGTAACGCAGCCATCTTGGCAGGAATTAGTTCGCCAGGATGCTCAGTATTTTGATGAACGAAGATTCTCCCAGTAAAATATTTTGTTGACACGAATTCAGAATTTGATATGAGTTCGGAATATTTTGCTTGTCGGATTTTTGAATTATGAAATTTAAAACAATTGTTTTAGGAACTTTTTTTCTTTTTGTCGTTGCCTGTGGCGATACAGTTGTTCATGAACATAAGCACATACAAGAACATAAAACTGAAACCATTGAGCATCATCATGAGGCTTGGAAGTTACTTGGCATTGATGAGCTGAATGAAAAGTTAGCAACTCTTGTCGATGAAAATGAATTTGATGCTCAAGTGTTGATGAGCATTCAGAAATTTGAGAAAAAAAATTATGTTTTTGTGCGTGTTTTGAAAGACGAAACAATTGGGCATTTCAGGATGCTCTCTTGGGAAGAGATTGAAAACTTGGAATGCACCGATGATCTTAAAATGTTGGGTTGCGAACATAATGGGAAAAATTGTCTTTATGAAGCAATACATCAAGACAGTTTAGAAAGTGTTTTAATAAAAAAGGGTTAAAAAAATGAAAAAAATGATTAATTTATTGTTACTTGTATTGTGTATATCAACTTCGATTCACGCAGAAACCTTGGCCGAAAAAGCTAAAAAATTTAAACAACGTGAAATAGAAAAAGCGGAAAAAGCAATACAGCCTAATGTGAGTGAAATGGTGACTGTATTAAATGCAACGGTCATGGCTAAAATTGCGTTACTGAATCAGAGCCTGCTTAAGTTGCAGGGAAATGTGACAGATCATGCAGAAGCTATTGAAATTCTGATTGGAAACTAAGTCGTTACTATGAAAAAAAACATGATTTTTCTTCTCTGTGCTTTGCAGCTCGGTTTTTCAGTGTCTGCTGAAGGGCTGGCTGAGCGTGCGAGAAAAGCAGTGGAAAATAGGAAGTCTGAAGGGCGTGTTCTTTTGTCAGAGGCAGATGCAGAACTGATTGCTGTAGGCGTAGTTCAAGAATTGTTTCGGCCTTTGCTTGAAGTTAAAAATTTTATTCAGGGGCACAGTGTAGCGATGTCTGTTAGCGCTACTGTTTTTGTTGGTACTGCTCTTGTTTATCGCTTAGGACTCAGAACTCAAAATAACCTCGCAAATATGAGATTAAAAAATAATGTCATCTAAATATGTAATTGGTTTTATTTCGATATTGTTGCTCGCGGATTTAGCTGTTGCAGGCCCTAAGCAAAATCAAATTGGTGGATTTGTTCCTGCTCTTTTTGCAGGTTTTCGAGCTGTTGCTCATCGACTAGCAGCCCGCATGGATAGAACGAGAGCCAGAACCACTCCAGAACAAGATGCTTATGCAATGTTGCAAGCGATGCAAAGACACCTCGAAGCGATGCAAACAATGAATTTGATAGGCGCAGAAGCAGCATTGAGAGAGATGCAAAGAGAAAATGCCGATTATTTTGCGTTTCTTCTAGAGTAT
>JBAXMC010000173.1:0-3313 GCA_037134495.1 Myxococcaceae bacterium | reverse complement strand
CTCTAATTCAAACCCAGTGCTCTTTGCATGCACTCATTAAGTGAACTCACTGGGATCGGCTCAAAATCACTTGGAACACTTAATTTTTCCAAACTAACTTTAGGCAGTATCGCTCTCTTAAATCCCATCCGTTTGGCTTCTTGAAGCCTTAACTCTACTCGATGCACGCCTCGGACTTCTCCGGATAAGCCCACTTCGCCAAAGCAAACCAAGTCTGAGTCGATGGCTCGGTTGGTCAAACTTGAAGCAATCGCCATGGCAACAGACAAGTCTGCTGCTGGTTCGATCAAATTGGCTCCGCCAGCAACGTTTACAAACAAGTCATGACCCGAAAGTACGAGACCTGCATGTTTTTCTAAAACAGCAGCCAGCATTGTACACCGGGTAGAATCAATACCGACGGCTGTTCTTCTGGGGTTACCAAATAAAGTTTGAATGCAAAGAGCTTGGACTTCAACCAAAAGAGCACGAGTTCCCTCGATGGCAACAGAGATTGCTGAACCAGGCCTGCCAACAGGTCGCTCTGCTAGAAAAAATTCAGAAGGGTTACTGACTTCGCAAAGGCCTGTTCCGCGCATTTCAAAAACGCCTAATTCTTGAGTCGAACCAAATCTGTTTTTATGAGCTCTCAAAAATCTGTAAGGCCCCGTACGTGTACTTTCAAAATACAAAACCGTATCGACCATGTGTTCAAGTAGTCTAGGTCCTGCAATTTGGCCATCTTTGGTGACATGTCCCACCAAGAAAGTCGCCATACCGAGAGATTTTGCACGCATGACAACTTGAGCGGTGACTTCACGAATTTGACTGACAGAACCTGGTGCAGATTCTAAATCAGGTGAAAACAAAGTTTGGACCGAGTCTAATACCAAGACTTTGGGTTTAATCTGTTCGACGGCACTCAAAGCTGTATTTAAATTAGTTTCGGAAAGTAAATATAGATTTTCATGTAACGCAGAGAGCCTGTCCGCTGTCATACGAATTTGCGACATAGATTCTTCGCCGGAAACATATAAAACACTAAGACCCAGCTCTGCCATTTTATGTGCGCAAGTCAGCAAGAGTGTGCTTTTCCCAATGCCAGGCTCACCGCCAAGCAAAATTACAGATCCTGGAACCAAACCACCGCCGAGTACGCGATCAAGCTCTGGCATATTAAAAGCATGTCGCTGCGTATGTTCATGCTCTATCTCAGTGATGCGAGTCACTTTGGAAGTGCTTCCAAAAGACGCTTTACCTTGAGGCTTAAAAGGCTCTTCGACGAGAGAGTTCCAAGCTTGACAACCGGGACAACGACCCATCCATTTTTGTTGTGTGTGCCCACAGGATTGGCAGACAAGATGCGTTTCAGACTTCGATTTGGACATGGAAGATAGGCTAGATTAAGCGCCTAACCAAAGCAAGGCTCCAATTGCGAGCCCAATGACTACCAATGCCATTAAACCCATGTAAACATAGTCTAATACCGGAGAGTGAGGTGGCGCCAGAGGCTCTGAAGGCACTTTAGGTTCTTCTGAATCAGGTTTTGCTTCTGGTGCTGCTTCAGGCTCTGCAAAGGCTGGTAAGACACTGAGGCGTTTTAAAATCGCTGCATTGGAGTCTGTAAACAGGAGTTTGAGATCACCAAGCTCAATTTCATCGTTGTCGTTTAACAGAACGGGTTCAGTAATTTTCTTCTGGTTAACTTTGACACCGTTCTTGCTCTTTAAGTCTTCAATCCAAACGCCGTCTATGTCTTGTTTGAGTTTGCAGTGCTTTCGAGAGATATTTTTGTTGTCGATTGCAAATTCAACCGTGGGTGATCGGCCGATGATAAACTCAGATTTCTGAGAATCCAGCGTGATTTTTTGACCTTCATCAGGACCATTTAAGTAAGTTAACTGAGTGGCCATTTAAGCTCCACTCAAAGCTGTGATGACGCGGTTACACTGCTTGCTTTGTTCTGGGTCTTTATTGTTGCTTGGGCAAAGTGCAAAAGACTGGCAATTAGACAGAGCCTGAGAGCTGTTTAAAACTTTCTTGTAGTACATACCGAGTAAATAATAAGCTGGACATATTTTACTGTTGAGTGAGATTGCTTTTTGGCATTCGCTGACAGCCAAATCATTCATGCCGTTGTCAAATAAAAGCGAACAGTAGCCGTAATGAGCCTGTGGGTCATTTGGATTTTTCTTGAGCAAGTCAACATAGGTTTTGAGGGCTCGGCTTTTGAGCTGGCTACCTTGATAAGAACGGTCTACTCCAGCAATGCAAACAGTGTTTTTCTTGTTAGAAGCTAAGCAGCCTGTAAATTGTTGTAATGCTGCATCAAATTGCTTTTCAAACAGAAGCAATTGCCCATAACTTTCATGACAAGTCTCACTGGTGGGGTCAACTTGCAGGCAACTTTGAAAATAGTTTGTGGCTTCTCTGAGATCTTCTTCGCGTTTAGCTTCGAGTGTTTGCATAGAGGCTTCTGAAGTCATCATAACACCGAGATCTCTATAGCCGTTGACATAAGCAGGGTTCACGGCGACCAGTTTGAGATATTGTTTTTTAGCCTGAGTATAATTAAGACGTGCTTCAGCATTATTGCCTCGAGTTACAGCTGCTTGACCAATTCTTAAGTAGCTTAGGCCTAAATTATACCTGGCATCTTCATAGCCAGGGTCTATTTCAAGTGCGGCTGAAAAGTAAGGAATGCCTCCTGAAAAATTGCTTTGTTTAAAATAAACTGCTCCGAGATTGTTACGTGCTTGAGCAAAATTCTTGCTTTGTTTAATCGCTTTTGTGAAATAATTCACAGCTTTATTGGTGTCTCCGTGGGCGTAAGCAACGAGGCCTAGGCCATTCATGCAGGCGGCGACAGAATCATCGTATTCCAAACACAGTTCGCATCGAATCTTGGCGCCTTCATAGTCTTCAACTTGCAAGCTTTGAATACAGGCGTTTTCTTGAGCTAAAGCAGCAGGGTTAATAGGCCTTGGACCTGAACAAGATAGCGAAAAAAGTATCAGACAGATATAAAAGCGCATAATTTAACCTACACCGAAAGTGCTAGAAGCTGCAAAGCAGAATTCCAAATCAGTTTTAAAGACAAGGCAGGTGGTAGAATGCAGACAAAAGATGCAAGACTTGACAGCCCATAAATCTGTTTTAAGGCGATGCTGAGAAGAACGAATACCCAGACAGATGCTAACATCGGTCCAATGATGGGTATGGCTGCAAACAGCATGGGGGTTTGACAGAGAGCACAAAGATAGAGTGTGTTTTCATAGCGCAAGTTTGGAGAGTTCGAAAATCCAAAGCCTTTGAGGGTGATATGCAGGGGGGG
>JBAXMC010000172.1:0-3358 GCA_037134495.1 Myxococcaceae bacterium | reverse complement strand
ACTGATCACAGACAACCGCTGCTGCACAAGCAGGAAGGCTTGATGTGTTGCGTAATATCGGTTCTATGTTTCATGGAAGATGAGTCGACAGACTTCTCTCTAAAGCAAGGTCAAAAACCCTCAACTTTGAATAAGGTTCGGATGGATAATTCCAACTCTCGTTTATCGTTTGGAGGATAGGAAATTCAAGGTTCTGGCGAAGACGATTAGACCTGGCCTCGCAAGCGACACGCTCACCCAACAACGCTCTGGCTCCAAATTGCAGAATTTAAGGATCGGGTACTTCTAAAATTCTCAAAATTGGTGCTTAAAAGTAGAATTCTATTCGGGGTGCATTTCAAACTCCTCAGTAATATTAAAATCTTTCGATTGTGTAGTATTAGAAACAGCATCTGAGGGCTCCCAGTTTACTTGTTGCTTACGTTTCCATGTAACATAGGCATCAACAACAAACTCCATGCTTCGTACACCGCAGCGCGGACCGTAAACTGCGATCTGCCGAATCATCTCATCATCTTGTTCACTGTGTTCTAAATTTAAGCGGGCAGCCATCCCCTTTCTAAATCTTTTTTGAGCTATTTCAGGTCGTTTTTCTGATTCTATACAAGGGAACGAAATTCGAGCCATCCGATTATTAAGCGAAGAGCTTAGCAATTTTGCATTGCCTGCAACGATAATAATAAAACTCGATTTATCGATACTAATCTTTAAATCAGGCAACTCAATGGTTTTTTCGTTGGGATCCAATAACTGGTGCAAAAAAGATTCCAGATTCACACTCTGCATGCCCATCTGCATAGCACCTGGACTGCTCTGTTTGTTTAAGCTTTTTTCTAACTCATCTAAGAACAAAATTACATTTTTAGGTTTGTTTCTGAGAGTTTCTGTAAACGCTGACAACAAGAAAGACTCGCTAATGGAGTCACCCAGAAACAAAGGTTCTTTTACTTCAAGGAACTTCTGCAGATCTAATGTTCTAATTAATGGAAGGCCCATTGCTTCTGCGTATAATTCAACAAATGTTGTCTTGCCCGTTCCGGGCTCACCCAACAAGTACAAAACTGGCTGCGCAACTCCAGACATGACAGAAGAGTCGACAATCGAGATTGTAAAATCTTTGATATTTTCTTGTATAGCAGGAGAATAACGTTTCAAAATAGGCCGAAGCTTTGTTTTTAAATCTTCCGTCAGAATCAGTGGTTGTTTTTTTTGAGGCAATTCTAAGAGCGTTCGCATGACCAAAAGTATCGGCACAAGCTGCTTTTTGAGAAAATCATTCGCAGTTTCACCTGTCAGACCGTATGCAGCAATATACATTTTAGTCGTTGCCACTTGACCTTCCAATTTTTCAAATAGTATTTGCGTATCTTTAGATAACTGACATTTATTTTCTTGATATTCGATTTTAAGCCTTTCAAATTCGATCAAGAGAGCATCCATTGGATTTTGCCCTTCTGTTGGTATAGCATAAGGAATCCAAGAAACAAGCCATTGAGCACATGATCGAAAACCTGATAGCATCGGTTTGGACAAAGCCTGTGCAATCATCATCTCACTAAAAATAGAAGTTGCTATTCCAGCAATAACTTTCATTTTCAGAGATATTACAGGTGGCACCCAGTTCGAATCCATCGGAATCGGAGGTTGAGGATTAGCCTTTTCATAGAATCTTTTAGCCGCAGCAATCCCAATTAAAAATGGCACCAGAGACAGACCCTGTATAAGCAGCTGAGAATAGTATTCTCGATTATAGTTCGATTTTGCCTGTTCCTTGATAGAAAGTTCTGATTCTGCATGCACAACCAACGAAACAGAGATTATAAGCAAGAATATGAATTTCATGGAACCTGTGATGGATATATATTTAAACGCTGTCAATACAGGCTCCAGAAGACAGACTTTTTGATCGCCCAGAGAAGAACGCACGGTGGCTGGTTTTAACTTGCATGCTTCTATTGCTATAGCCGGCGAAGATGGTCATGGGCTCGAACGGCTATTGCGATACATGTGTTGGGCCGGTCACATAGGTGACACTTCAGACCGGCCACATAGGTAACACTTTCGCTTTGTTCATAGCCTAATTATCTTTTTTTGTCTTGTATCTAAGATCCCTAACTTCAGTGAACTGAAGTAAACAAGGTTCCTTTCATCATCTATCGGTATCAGACCGATGCGTTCGTTGTGTAAAAGTTCTGAAACAAAATATCGGGCTCCCTTCCAGCAGAATTCTCCAGAAGATTTGATGTGTCGAGTAACGAAGTTATTTGAGTACTCAACTTCTGGAAGCTTATTTGGAAATGCTCTAAACGAAGGTTTATAGACGCTGCCAGGATTTCTACCACCAAGGCTATCGTGAGGTCTTAACTCATTGTATTCGTTTCTGAAGTTATCAAAAGACCTTTGTTGTTCCATCAGGTTTATTTGAGCCGGCATTGCCGTAGAACGCTTGAGGGTTCGATGCATTCGTTCATGACGACCATTTTGTTGTGGCTTACCTAGTTCAATGCGTTCTGGGGTAATCCCAAGTTTAAGCCACCAGATGGATAGTTTTGTAAGTCCTCCAATGCCGACACCTGCAAAAGGTTGGCCATTATCTGTTCGAATAGAATCAGGTAGACCGTATTCTTCAAAGACACGCTGAAACACTTGTTGGCTTTCATTTAACCTAGGCCCTTCGAGACCTTTGCACGCGATTAGATATCGAGAGTAGTTATCAGAGATGGTTAGTGGGTAACAGTATTGGCCAGCACCCATTTTAAATTGGCCTTTGAAATCCGCCCTCGAAAGAATCAGATTCGGTATCATGGGGTGTGGGCACCGAATTCAAAGTGGAGAGAGCAGATAGTGCCTAAGCCGATCCAAGAGGTTTGCGACGAATCAAACTCGACAGAGAGCAAAAAGTGTCCTGCTTCAGGTAAACGTTGGGCGCAACTTCTTTTAAGAGTTTTTGGAGAAGACGTATTGTCGTGTCCTCGTTGTGAATCCCGGATGCAGCTGATTTCTTTCGTTACCGAACGCAAAGCGATTGTGGATATTTTGGAATCGCTTCAAATGGCCACCGCGCCACCCGAGATAGCTCGTGCCTGTCGTACAGCTCGACAGGATGAGTTCGACTTCGCTTAAATAAAGCAATCAAGGTGGGTATTTTTCCCTTCAAGGGACCCCTACATTCAAAATCCGATAAAATCTGCATTTTTCTATAGTCCACAATCGATTTTTAGAAAAACTTTAAAAACAAGAGCTTCGGGAGAAAAAGCAAACCCAAAGAATGAAGAATTGGGTCTCAAAAAAGTGCCAAATCGAGGGGAGGGTACTTTTGAAAAGTCAAAAAAGGCCGTTTGTAATACCTATACGCCTG
>JBAXMC010000171.1:0-3418 GCA_037134495.1 Myxococcaceae bacterium | reverse complement strand
GTGAATTATCTTCCGATAAAAATAAATTCATAGCCAAAATTGTCGCAACTAAAAAGGAAATACAGTCGAGTCCAATAGAAATATGAAGTGGAAAAAAAGAAAGCAAAACTAGACTGACTATTGGACCTATAAATTGAGCTCCAAAAAAACCATTCAGAATTTGGGACTGCAAGATTCTGTGGGTAGTCAAATTACCGAGGCTATGTGACGCTGTCTCTCTTCCATTATCAAACCATTGTTTAAAGAAACTCAAAATGAAACTCGTAAAAATTAAAAGAGTTGGATTATGAAGTCCTAAATAAACATTAATGGTTAGAGTTAGTAATGCCAAGAAAGAAAAAAATTGACTTATAATAATCATGTTTTTAGTATTGAGCTTGTTCAAAAGATAGGGGCTGGTGATGGCCCCAAATACAATGCCCAAGCTCTTGATGGGGATAAGATACGCAGCAACTACAATGCTACTAACTTTGCTCACATAAACGAGCATCGCAAAAAAAGAAATAAAATCTCCCAATGTAGTAATGAACATAATTGATGACAGCAACTTATTCTGGTACGACGATTTGTTCGTGACCCCGATTTGATTTGGACACCCAACCCAGGGGGGTCTTTATGGAAACTACGCTTACAAAGCGGAAACATTTTACACAGGAAAAGAAGCGTTTGATCGTTAAAGAGCATCTTTCGACGGGAATTCCGATCCCGGTGCTTGCCAGGAAATATGGTATTCATGCTATCACTTTGTACGGGTGGAAACGCAGTATGAATAATAAAAAAGAGCCGTCAGAAATTGATCCAGAAACTATCAAAAAGCTCGTTGAAGAAAACGATCGACTGAGGGCTGATAATAAAAATCTCATGGCCAAAGTCGGTGATCTTTCGATCCGGAATGACATCCTGAAAGAAGGCTTAGACTTTGCCCAAAAAAAAGCGATCTTAAAAGCACTCGAGTCGCCAAAGAAATCCAAAAAAATAATCGGTATGAGATAAAACTGATCGCTGAAGTTTTTGACGTCAGCCGCAGTTCTATTTACTACGAACCAGTCCACAAGGAGGAGCCTGGGATGGCTTGCTATTATAAAAAATCAGAAGATCCAGTGATTTTAGCAGAAATTAAAAGCATCATCGCTATCCGTGCAAGCTATGGCTACCGCAGGATCACGACGATGATAAATCGCATCCGAAAAATAGAAGCCAGAAGTAAGATCAATCGCAAGCGAGTTCAGAGAGTAATGCAAATGAATGGGCTTTCGCTTCCCCATGCAATGCCGCTGCCAAAGCGCGAGCATACGGGAAAAGTGATGACGTTGTTCCCAAACCTTCGTTGGTGTTCTGACGGAATGGAGATTCGTTGTTTTAACGGTGACAAAGTGTTCGTGGCTTTTGCGCTAGACTGTTGTGACCGCGAAGCTTTTGCGTATGTTGCGAAAACTGAGCCGCTGCTTGCAGATGACATCGAAGAGCTGATGGTGAAGGCCGTTCAAAATCGATTCGGGGAAAGTCTTCGCGCTACGCGCGAAATCCAGTGGTTATCAGATCGTGGATCTATTTACCGAGCAAAGTCTGTGCAAGCCCTATCGAAACATCTGAATCTGCAGTGTTGCTACACGCGAGCTTACAGTCCTGAATCTAATGGTATGGCCGAAGCATTCGTAAAAACTATCAAGCGAGATTACGTTTACCAAGCTGACTGTTTCGATGCGGAGGCTGTTCTTAAGCTTTTACCAGAATGGTTCGCAGATTATAATCATGTTGCTCCGCACTCAGCACTTGGCATGCGAAGCCCGGTCGAGTACAAGAAATCAGTGAACATTTAACCGTGTCCAAAAAATCGGGGGTCACTCCAATTCCACGAACAGTGCACTTCAAGCCCTTATCAATATCGTACTCAGGACTAAATCCCAAATCAATTAACTTCGAAATATCAGCTTTCCAAGAATAACCATCAAAAGATCTTTTGGGTACGAACTCCAACACAGGGTTAATTTCCAGAACGGCACTCAGGCGTTCAACAATTTCACGAACTGAATTGATCCTTCCTAATAAAACGGACTCCTAAAATATAACAAGATGGTGTATAAGAGCCATCCAAGGGAGTACCAAGTGAATAGACAAAAAGCAAAGACCAGTAAAAGACAGTACCACACCAGGGAATTCAAAACTTCAGCAGTAAAAATGGTAACCGATGAAGGCATTGAAGCAGGTGAAGTTGCTTCGCGGTTGGGTGTCGATATCATCACCTTAAGAAGGTGGATTTCCAGTGCTGAAAAGGCTAAGGAGTCAAAGACCCAGGAGTCGATGAAAGACTTGATTCTAGCCAATAAGCGGCAAGAGGAAGAGATTCGGAAGCTCAAGATGGAGCGCGAAATCTTAAAAAAGGCAATGGCGTACTTGGTGCCGACCCAGAACTAAAGTACGCCTTTATTTCAGATCATTCTGGTGAGTTCCCCATCAGCGTGATGTGCCGAGTGCTGGGTGTTTCAACTAGCGGCTATTATGATTGGCGAAGGCGGCCACTCAGTGATCAGGCTAAGAGAAAACTTGAACTAATGAGTCATGTGGAAATGATTCACCTCAATAGTCGCAAACTCTATGGTGCTCCGCGGATCACGGCGGCCTTAAATGCGCTTGGGTATTCAGTTTCCAGAAGCACAATTAGCACGTGGATGAAAGAGGCAAAACTTTTTTCAAAAACTAAGAAGCGTTTTCGTGTTATGACCACCGATTCAAAGCATAAACTGCCGGTTGCTGCAAATGTCCTTAATCGAGAGTTCACTGTAGAAAAGCCAGGAATGGCCCTAGCTTCGGATATAACCTACATCCCCACTTACGAGGGATGGTTGTATCTGGCCGTCACAATTGACCTATACTCAAGAAAGGTAGCTGGTTGGAGTATGGATCTAACCATGACGGAAAAACTCGTCTCTGATGCCCTATTGATGGCAATTGGGCGCATTGACTTGGCCACAAAGGTTATCCACCACTCAGATCGAGGATCACAATATGCATCACAGGGGTTTCGCGAAAATTTGAAACTTTATGAGATAACTCAGAGCATGTCCCGCAAGGGCAACTGCTGGGACAATGCACCTGTGGAAAGCTTTTTTCATACACTTAAAACTGAACTTGTTTACTTTGAAAATTACTCAACCCGCGAGGAGGCCAGAAAAAGTATTTTTGAATATATTGAAATTTTTTATAACCGCATTCGTTTGCATTCTTCGTTAAACTACAAGTCACCAGTTGACTTCGAGCAAACATTTGCTAACTGTGCATAACAACGTGTCCGTTTTCTTCAGGTAAGATCAGTGTTGATCCTTATTTTTCAATTGCCTGTGGGGTTTGAGTCGTTGGGTATTTGGGTATTGTTTGTGAGTTCCGCAAGCGAGCCCAATTTTATCGGCGTAGCCAATAC
>JBAXMC010000170.1:0-3423 GCA_037134495.1 Myxococcaceae bacterium | reverse complement strand
GAAAATAGAGCCCAGAAGTTCTGAACTTTAACGCTAAAATTCAGCCTCAAATCGACACCTCATCTGTTATTCTTCTAAGATGAGAAAAGAAAAAGAAAGCATTGTAGATGGCAAACGAATTAAAGTGACTTAGCTGGGTTTCGAAGAAGGCATGGATTTATTGGTCCTGCTTACCAAAACCTTAGGACCCTCTTTAGGTGCTTTAGCCGCTGACTCGACGCAAATTGCTCCGGCTTTGTCTGAGTTTGCCAAGCAGCTGAACAATCAAGATCTCAAGTTGGTGATTGCCACTTTAGCCAAAAACACACGGATTAATCGTGAAGGCGATAAATGGCCTGGGGGGCCTATTTCTTGAAGAATGCATCTAAAACCACTGAGACAGATCTCAATGAGATTGTGGGTCAAGATAGCATTATTGCTAGGGCATTCGATGAGATTAGTGCGTTTAACTGGAACGAAGCAGAGCTTAGAACCTACGACTTGGTCGACATGCATCGTATTTCAGCTCGGGCAATCTTAGAGGGTGCAGAAGCCAAAGGCAGGGCAGAAGGCAAAACAGAGGCCAACATAGAAACAGCAACTAAATTATTGAAGTTGGGTTTAGATAAATCTCTTATTGGGACGGCAATAGGAATTTCTCTAGAGGGACTTGAAGAGTTGAAAAAAGAACTTGGCTTTTAAAATAGCCTCATTTTGATCAATAGCTGATGAGTGTGAGCACGCTAAAAGCACCTTTCTTTGAACCGGATGGGATCGGATTTTAAATGCGGAGGTCCCTTTAAGGGCAAAACACCCACATTGATTGCTTTATTTAAGCGAAAGAGAACTCATCTTGCCGGGCTATGCGACAAGCGCGAGCTACTTCGGGTGGTGCGGTGGCCATTTGAAGCGATTCTAAAATATCCACAATCGCTTTACGCTCACTGATGAAAGAAATCAGCTGCATCCGGGATTCACAACGAGGACACGACAACACATCAAATCCAAAAACCCACGCCAACAACTGTTCCAAACCCACCCTGTCTTCGGCTGAGATGGCTGCAGAGGCATGAAGATTAAATCCATCCACCGATCTCTTTTCTCGAGGATTTTCAAAACCCATGCCTGGTTGTGAAAGAACGCGCATCAAGGGGGCGCCCTGCTCGGTCTCCTATCGCGCTGCAATAACGAATCCAAGCTTCATATTAGAACACACCTTGCGTAAATCACAAGCAAACAATTTTGTCGATTCAGGTTTTCTTCCAGGGGAAAAACCCTCACCCGATTTTGAAAAGTCAAAATCTCCCTTGAGTAGTTACTGGTATTTGGCCTCAATCACCTCATGATGACTGAACAAATGGCAATGTCGTTTTTCGTAAACGGCATCGCAGAATCAAAGAGACTTGGTCTTGTGGGTACTATAAACTCGAGATGCGAGACGTTTTGACATGTTTCGAAAGATAAACAGGTGAAATGGGATCATCAGGTACCAGTAAAGCCTGCCCCAGACCCCTTTCGAGCGAAAAGTGGCTGTTTGTATGAGTACACCCTCCTGAATCTTAAACTCTAACCAGGCTTCGCCCGGCAATTTCATCTCAGGATAAAGAATCAAGTGGCATGGTTTTTTGTCTGCTTTGACCACTCTCCAAAAATCAATGGGATCTCCAATCTCCAGTTCAGTCGGATTACGCCTTCCACGGCTCATGCCTGTCCCACCAAAGAGTTGGTCCAGTAAGCCTCTTAAACGCCAAGCCCAATTCAGGCCATACCAACCATTTTTTCCTCCAATGCTCCAAATCCGTTCAAGCACAGCTGCCTCAGGGAGCTCTATTTTCTGGCGTTGAATATCTTGCAGGCATCCATCCAGGTCGATAGGATTTCATTTTGGGCGATTCTTATAAAAGATAACGTCTGCTACAGCAATGGGCTGACATTGACTCTTTATCCACTTGGGTGCGATCATCACGGAAACTTTTCAACCAAATCACGAATAATTTGGAACGAAGCGCTTCCTGCGCCAATAATGATACTCGCCCTTAGAATGGTTACAGGAATAGAGCCTGATTTTAAAACTTCTTCAACATTTCAGCGTGAATCAAGATGCCCTGATAAAGAGTCGTTTTCGTGAAAAATGCCGGTTAAATAGATCAGCTGGAGACATTGGGTTTTACCTGCCCATCTCAAAAACTGCTCTGCATTCTGCTGTTCTCGATTTTTCAGGTTTCCGGAATGCTGAGCCATCGAATGGACAAGATAGTAAGCTGCAGTGATATCTTGGGGCAACTCTGGATCCGCAGTGCTTATCCCTAGCTCGCCAAACACGGTATGGAGGTTTGGATGGGTGATATGCGCGATAGGGGCTCCCTGGATACGGGATAGTCCATAAACCTCGTGCCCATGCTCAAGCAATTGAAGAATTAAACGTTGACCAATAAAACCAGTTGCTCCCGCAACAAAAATCTTACTCATTTAAACACTCACAGCTTGACATAAGCATAGTGACTCATAGCCTTGGAAAGAATTTGTTGACCCGTTTTTTATAGGCTTCGAATTCAGGATTTCCAGCCTTCTTTTGCTCCAATAATGGGATTCCAGAAACTTTTAAAATTAAAATTGTAATCGTGAGTGGCCCAATGATAGATAACAAAGCCCCAGGAACCGATAAGGCCATCAGCCAAATACCCCACCATAGTGTCACTTCTCCAAAATAATTGGGATGCCGACTGTAATTCCATAGACCGCTCTGCATGAGTTTCCCTTTGTTTTTAGGCTGCCGTATAAACTCGCTAAGCTGCCAATCGGAAACAGCCTCAAAAAAGAAACCGACCGACCAAACCAGGATGCCCGTTAAATCCAAAAGACCGAGTGGAGTATCTGTTGCCCGGTTAATCAGCAATATCGGCAGTGCTATCAAAAACAGAAAAAATCCCTGTAACAAGTATACTTGAAAATAGGAGCGCACATAGAACCAACGGCCCCATTCTCGTCGCCAGGCCTGATAACGATAGTCTTCTGGTTTGCCTTTGTTGCGACCATGGATATGCCAGGCTAAACGCAAACCCCAAATGCTCACCAAGGCTTGAACCCAAAAAGTCCGATACCCAAATGTGCCCGAAATGAAAACAGACAACCAAGTCAGGAACACAAATCCTAAACCCCAGGCGATATCCGCCACGTCATTTCGATTTTTTAAAAAAGCCACCAAAAACCACACACTCATGTAGCCAAACAAACCGATTATTAGGGTTAAAAAATAGGTCATAGAATCTTGTTCGCGACAAAATAGGCGGCCACACAGACCAAGGCTGACAAGACAGAGCCCCAAGTTAAATCAACCAGCGTGACCAACAATGGCCAGTCTTTCAGCGTCGCCAAATTAGTGAGGTCATAGGTCGCATAGGAAATTAAGCGAAATAGAGCCCTGAATAACAGCGCATGTATCCA
>JBAXMC010000169.1:0-3432 GCA_037134495.1 Myxococcaceae bacterium | reverse complement strand
GTTTCTAAAGCTTGCGTCGTGCCTACAAAATCAAATCTTTGAACGGACATGTAAATAGATTAACAGGCGTCGGTATGATTTGAGGCTCTTTTATTTCTCTGGAAACTATTTCTTGAAGTATCTTACAGAATTGAAATCTCGACACCTTGATGAAAAGCTTCTTCAGGTAATCAAAGTTCTCACGTGACTTTGCCATCTTGGTGGTAAGTAAAAATGCCCGTTCGTGTAAGGCGTGCATCCACTCGCACAAAACCTTGTGATCTGATTTCCAGATCTTGCATCGCACCTACAAAATCAAATCTTTTAACGAACATGTAAACAGATTAAGAGGTGCTGGGGTGATTTGAGATACAAGGCTTATATTACACTTCGTTAAATAAGTTGCAATGGCATCCCTACCAACTCGATGTTAATACAGGCCTATTTCTAGCTGGAGCTCTTGACATAATGCTTGAGCTTACGCTTTGCTGTTTGCTCTCAATCGCTTGAGAAGAGCCTTTGGTCATTTGAGAAGCACCGCTTGCTTGTGTGCTAGGCGATAACCGAACAGTGCCACCAGAATCGGAACCATTTCCTGACGTTGTTCCAGCTGCTCCAGCACTCGGAGGTGGCTCGGGACCTCGCTCAAAACCTCCAAAACCTTGCAGCCAGGATCCAAGCAAAAATTGATTTAGTTTTTGTTTGATGAGGCGTTTTAATGCATCACTTATCAATGGAGATCCCAGGATATTCTCTAGCTCTCCAATTAACTCAAGCCTAAGGTCTTCTGAATTGTCAAAACTAGCTTCAAGTATACTCATTATTTCAAAAGCTCGAATACTCAAGACTTCCGCGCTTATTTGCTCAGAGCGCAGCTCGGTCTCTATCGCTATAGATACACCTGGCGTGGGTTCCGTTTGGGCCTGGACCTCATTCGTTGTGCTCACAGGGACATAAACGTCGTAATGATTTGGAAACGGTTCCGTCCCTAGATAGTTTGTAAAGTGTAGGTGGAGAGGTTCGTGCGTTGGATCTCCGAACTCCTCTTGTAAATATCGGTCGTGGTTATGAACTAGAATTCTTCGTTGATACACGTGCCCTAAAAGCGCGATCATCTCTCGTCCTTCAAAAGTTTGACGATTTAAAAAATGATCCAGGTAAACCACTGGTGTAATATTTTGAGGTAAGGCTTGTAGCCCGAACAAATCAAGATAGTCTATGTAGTCCTGCTGCAACAAACGAGATGTTTCGGGATCTGCAAGCCTCGCAAGTATCGCTTGCCGAATCTGTTCTCGAACATCACGTGCCTGCATTGTCGCGTATACCTGTCTTTGATTTGGAGAAAGCGCGATCAGGACCGCGCGAAGTAAACAAGCGTTTCCTTCGCCTGAAACTGAAACAACACGATGTCCAGACACTCTAGGTGTTGGAGTTGCAACTTGAGATTCTCGAAAATATTCGCCAAAGCTTGGCCTACTAGCAACTTGTTTAACATCATATCCGAATATGTTCACCAATTTGAGTAGCTTTCGTTTGACCGAATCTTCGACACTCATTGAAAACTTGTTAGCCTTGAGTTGGCAAGCTGAATCAAACGATCGCTTGATTTGTTCAAGAGGACAGCCTCGAACCAGCTCTTCACCGCCTTCCTGTGCTGCAATAAATGTTCCATTGGATTCGTTCAAAAGATTAGTAGCGGACAATCTGAAGTCATGCTTTAACCGATAAAATTCAGAGTAAGCCAAGGCCAATGCTTTTTCCGTCCTTACACGTTCTGCTGAAAGGATTAACTGTGAAACTTTTCTCGCAGCGTCTATTGTGTTACCTTGCAGTGGTTTATTCGAGTTTTTAAGCAATCTAAGCACATTCGTGGCAAACTCCTGATTCTGAGTGCCGGAAATCATGGAAACTATTTTGGCGTATTTACTCGTATTTTCCGATTTGCTGCCATAGCCGCTAAAAGACAGATATGGGGCTACCCTGAATGTAAATGTGTCTTGAGACAGTATCAAGGTTCTGTGAAAAACCCCTCCGTTCGCACCCGAGTAGAGTCCGGTTTCTTCGATTGGCGTAGAGCTAATACCATCAAAAAAACAGAGTTGTCCGTTTTGATTTCTTGAAAACGAAGCAGGATTGAATGGCCCATGAACAGCTTCTTGTGTTTCTTTTGTTGTTAAGCTTCCAGCTCCAATACGACCTTCTCTTACTTCTCGAACCCAACTAAGTCTATTGCGTGGCGTATCGAATGAAACATGATCTGTTCGAGAAGGCCAACGATTCAGACGACGAAAAAACTCCTGCAAAGAAATATCCATCAGCTGTGCTGAAATTGGTTCTGGCAACACTGGCGGCAAAGGAAGAATAGGTGCCTGTGGAGTTGGAAGAATGCCTGCCTGCGGTGGCACCGGTAAGATACCGTCGTTAGCAGCTGAATGGGGCTGCGCAGCATGCTGTTCAGGTTGTCCTTCCACCAGGTCACCGCTTAAACCGTTCTTCATAGCCGACAAACGAAACGAAGCAAAACACCCAAAAAACAAGCAGAAGGCAATCATATTTGACAAACAAGTGATTCTATTCATAACAACTCCAAGCAATCAATCCAAATAACGACCATTCATAAAACTGGGAAATATTCCCATTTTTTTTCATTTGCAAGAAATTAATTAGTCAATCACCGGTATCGCATCGCATCTACATCGATAACCCTGTCGAGGATGAAATCTATCGCCTGATCTATGGCTAACAGGCGGACTATCCCAAGCAAATATTTTGCCGTCTAAAGCTTTGTGCTCTGGCCTAACTCGTTCATCTCTAGATGTTTCCCAACGATAGTGCGTAATACCAACATAAGTTTGATTGTGTTTGGTCAAATCACCGCTGTATTTACTAACTTGATCTCGTGCAATCAACTGCGCTTGTTGCTTCGTTACACCCAGCTGGTTCCTAATGATGCGCTCCAGGTCCCGGACGTGTGAGCCTTGGCGTAGCCCCGTGAGTACAATCTGCTCGACCTGGTTAAGATGATTCTCCGATAGCGACTTGATCAGTTTCATGTTTTGCTGCACGAATAGTTTTCGAAGCTCGTCAGCCGTTGGAATAGCCAAGGCTGTAACGCCTAGGACTGGAGCCAGCTGCTTCTGGAAGTCTTCTTGCGTGATGCTTTCTATCTTCTTGGCGATGTCACCCAGCACCCAAGCGACGCGTGTACTGCCAACCAGTTGCGCGAGCTTGTCTTCAAGTACCCTTGGGTCCTGGCTGTACCAGCTTGGATCGTGAGTCAACTGTTCGAGCAGGCCATTGAGCAGGCGCAC
The DNA here is from genome assembly GCA_037134495.1 of Myxococcaceae bacterium. Lineage (GTDB taxonomy): Bacteria > Myxococcota > UBA727 > UBA727 > JABDBI01 > AER2-1. The sequence continues at coordinate 142 of JBAXMC010000169.1, read as the reverse complement.
ATAAGCCAAACGCTGGGCAGCTGGATATCTTACACCCTTCATTCCCGCGACAGATGCGTGTCTAAACGATTGAGTACTTGAATCAGCTCATTGAATCTATCTTCCCAGGCTTCATCTTTTTCGTGGCCACCCAGTGCCTGGC
>JBAXMC010000168.1:0-3434 GCA_037134495.1 Myxococcaceae bacterium | reverse complement strand
GAGGGGATCTTTCCCTCACTTCTTTTCGCTCTTCCTTCACAGATGCGACAGAACCAAGCTGTGAAGAGGAAATAGTTGAGATCTGTAAGTCGTTGTTTTGTGCCGTTCGGACGGAATAAAAATGCCTCAGAACGTCAGACTAATCATCTGCGGTTCTAAACGTTTTCATCTTGCTCTACAACCAATAAGCCAGACTGAAATAAAGTGGACAGTAAATAATGTTTTAACTCATTGATTGTGTGGCGTAACCAGAAGTGGGATTTTCTTAACTTCAGCTTCTCTTCATCATAGCCAAGTGAGCCTTCCTCTTGCGACTTTAACACACCAACGGATCACGAACTGCTATGATCTGATGGACGCTGCCTACGATTCAAAGATCATTCAGGCACACAGCGCATCCCTGGGGCACGTGGCTTTGATTGACTTTAACCATCGCCATCCAACAGATGAACGCTGCTTTGCCTCTCACGAGGCAGTACGCTACAAGGAGCGTAGCGCTGCAGAGCGCGTCAACAGCAATCTCAAAGATAATTTTGGTGGACGGTTCGTTGCGGTAAAGGGCCATACAAAAGTCTTTTCTCAACTGATGTTCGGCCTCTTGGCCTTAACAATCCTGCAAACTGTGCGTTTGCTTACCTGAATCTCGGGTTAGTCTCGTCTGCTTAGTGCCCAAAAAGCTCAATCTCGAGAAAGTGTCCCCTTTCTTTTCGTCCAAAATCAAGCTTTTTAAGGCAAAACGACGACTTGTGTGCTGTATCTGATCAGCAAATCACCCGAAGAGGACATCAAATCTGTCGATCTTTGCTCCCAACCTCTCACCCTACCAATTTTGCAATTGGCTCTATAGTGTCGAGATTTATTAATTTCACATTTGACTGCGTTCTCCTTTCATTACAAGATCATGTCTATTCACGTTGCCGTCGACAGTTGTTATTAAAGTGTTTATTAGTTTTCTATTCTCGCGGTCGTTTTTGATGGGCCTTACTGGCAATCTCGGCTTCAACCAAAGCGTCCATCTGTTTCTCTAGACGTTTGATTCTGGCGTTTATCACTTCATTATGTTCTGATATTTCTAGACACGCCAGGGTGTGAGTTTGTGCTGCCAGTAATTTTCTCACCTCTGGATCCGGGTGTGGATGAGACGGTTGCAGTCCCCGTGCCACTCGTTTGAGATACTCGTGATGGGGGCACTGGGCTGGCGTTGGTGACGGTCGGCGTCTTTCTCTGAGGTCACTCATTTCCTTCCGCAATTCGCTCAGCATGGCGTGTCCTGCATTTGGAGTCATGCCACCCATGAAGCCTGTACTCACTAATAGCAAGACTAATACGGCCCGGGGCAATTGTTTCTGCATGTTACTTTCCTTTCTTAAGGTTAATCTTATCTGAGTCAGAGAAGAGGGAGGTTTGTTATACGCATCAGCAACCTCTAAGACGAGATCAACTGTCGGCATCTCTGTCTCTTTTTTGAGGAGCTTTAGGTGGATCTTTCTTAGCGGGTAGAGCTGTTGAGGCAGGTGCTTCTTCCTCTGAGTCCGAAGTTTCTGCGGCATTGACTGGAGGCAGGCGGACACCAAATTGCGCATATTCTCTCTCCTTCTCGGTCATAAGAGGACTCTCTGCCCGCGGAAATTTTTTTTTGAGTACCAAGTAGTCATTGTACGTTTGTTCTGCCTGTTGGATGAGGATTTTCGCTCCGTCATAGTCGTAGTTTTCACGAGAAGGGTAGGGGCAGTGTGGGTAATCGAAGCTTGGCATGGTCACTTGTTCTGGGTGACTTTTCCATCCACGTACATCGAAGTACCCTTCATGCACACAGGTATGTCCGTTCTCTTCTCTTACAAAACTTAGTCGAATCCAAGCCTCTACATTTGGATGTTCGAGAGCTTTTAAAATGAAATTGTGGCAATTTCTCTGTAAAATGGAAACGCCATTGGTGTATTTAAGATTCAGTGCTAATTGTTCCTTTTCTCCACTCGTAAGTTCATGTTCCTGGGGGTGGGTGTAGGGCATCTTTTTCAACTTATTGCGCTTAGACATCAAATCATCGAACAGCTTATTTTCGTGGGTGGCGTTTGCGACGGTTTGAAACATGAACATCGAGGTGTGAGTGCTTAACCAAAAACAGATGAATATTCGGAGAAATTTTTTTTGCATGTTAAAATTTTTTCTCTATTTTTGTTGAATATACGTAACCATCCACATCCCTTAACTGTCAAGTCTATACCCAATCAACTTGAAGATACCGATTTTAAGGTTTCAAAATTGTCATTAATGCGATCGATTTGAGATAGAGCGATTTTGGGCCAGGTAACCTCAAAGAAATTCATGATTTCTCGACGAAACTCTTTTGCTGATGCAAAGAATCTATTGTTACGCGTATGTTCATTCATGACTTTCCATAATCGTTCTATGGGATTCAGATTAGGACTATAGGAGGGTAAATGGTGGAGGATAATGCCATACATCAGGGCAGCCTCCTTTGTTTGCACGCTAATATTATAAGGTCCTCGATCCAATATAAGGTGGATTTTAGGCGCTTTCGGGTATTTTACTTTCAACTTTTCGAAGTGGCTTTCCATCGTAAAGCTATCAATCGTTTCATACGATCCGATGGTTACAGCCATGGTGTCTAAATTAATCGATCCCATCAGATTCATCCGTGTTCTGGAAGCTTGTGTCGCAATAGGATTGCATTTGCCTGTACGAATCCATCCATAGGTAATCTTTGTGGCCATCGTGGGATGGACGCCATCTCCAAACTCAACCGGTTCATCTTCTCCGATTGTGTTGAGTAATGTCTCATAATGCTTGATGAACTCAGCTTGCTTTTGGGGGTCTGCTTTTGCGGGAGTTCCTTTGGGCTTTTTATAGGAAAAGCCTGCATGATGCAGCCATTTCGTCATGCCTGAAACAGTAAACTTTACGTGAAAAGTTTTCTCAACAAAGGCGCAAATCTGAGCTACCTTAAGGTAGGTCTTGGCTTCAAGATGTTTGATGAGTTCGGCTCGATGATGAGAGGTCAGATGGCTTAATGACCCGCCATTTTTAGGCTGGAGCTTCTTGGATTGCTTGTATTCTTCCAAATGATCATGAACGGTCTCAGGGTGAAGGCGTAACGCTTGAGCAATTTGTCTTTGACTCCATCCTTCTGCAAACAAAAGGACTGCTTTGATTCGATCTCTTATCCGACCGTCTCTTTCTTTACTGTGTCGTATTTCTAACTCTTCTTTTTCGATAGTTGTTAGTTCAATCTTCATGTCTTATTTATACATAAAAATTCCATAAAAATCAACAGATTATATAAAAAATATCTCCTTTCTTCTTCAATCCGGTACCTTCATTGGTGATGGGTATAGTAGAAAAATTTTAAGGGCAATTATCTCACTACCCTATGATTTTTTGAAGCCTCATGATTTGCTGTCTATTCGAGGTGG
>JBAXMC010000167.1:0-3436 GCA_037134495.1 Myxococcaceae bacterium | reverse complement strand
AAACGGAAAGCGTTTCAACGCCAGATTTGCCAAACCAACTATTTCGGGCGTAGACCGATAATTCGTGCTGAGATTTAAGTGTAGAGCCTCTGGGTAGCGCTTTTTAAACGCCAGCATATTGCCTGTATCAGCACCTCTAAAAGCATAAATGCTCTGAGAGTCATCACCTACGACCATCAAATTTTGATGCTTTTGGCTCAGATTTTCAATAATTTGACCCTGCAACTTATTGGTGTCTTGATACTCATCAACCAAGACAGCTTCAGGATGCACGGGCTGTTCTTCTAGAAGAGTCCTGAATTGAGTCAGTAAATCATCAAAATCAACGACGCCTGCTTCGCGTTTATGGGTCTGAAAAGCTTTTCGCAAAGCTTCAAGTTCTTCTGGGAGCCGAGTCAGTGTATTTTCAGCGTAAGATATTTTTTCAAAAGCAATATCGACGCTGGGCAATTTCGGGTTTCGAAGCAGCCTAAATAAGATTTTTTTAGAGTCATCGCGTGAGATTAGTTTAAGCTCAGGGTTTTGTTGGCGCAAATAAGTCAAAGCAACTGCATGAAAAGTCCCACCCATGACCAATCTGGCTTCAGGGCCACACAAGTCTTCTACTCGGCTCAGCATATGTTTGGCGGCTTTATTCGTAAACGTCAGTAAAATAATCTTATGCGGAGCAATGCCTTGTTTGATTAAATGCGCGACACGACAAACGAGCGTTCGAGTTTTCCCAGAACCAGCGCCCGCTGAAACAATTAATGGCTTAAGTGGCGCTTCTACAACGGACTTTTGTTCAAAGTTAAGCTCTGGGTTCATGGTGTCCAGACTTATACATCAAAGCTACAGTTTCGATAGCTGGAGTTGCTCCAAAAAAGTCCATCGGGATAATCTTGCTGACCACATAACCATGCTCAATAAAGATTTTTAAATCACGTGCCATGGACTCTGGATCACAAGAAACCAAAGCCACTTTCTCAGCACCTAGACGTGCCAAAGGCTCAGCTTCTTGCATAAGGCCTTTTTTAGGAGGATCGACAATTAAACCCCGTATTGATTTAAGAGCTGCCAACTTGGGCAAAGCTTCTTGAACTGTTTGTGGGTTTTCTGTCGCAGCAGGATTTGACTCAATCTGTATAACTTCACAAGAACCCTTTTTAAGAATCGCTTTTGAGAATCCACCAACGCCTGCATAGGCGTCAATATAGCAGCCCTGCCCTTGCCAAATATAGTCGGCAACTAAGTCATACATATGATTAGCTTGAGCAGGATCTGTCTGACAAAATGCATCAGGATCTACCAGCTGCCCATCTTCAAGACTCTTAATCTTATTGGCACCTACATGCCGACCTAAAACGCCTCCCAATAAACTATTAGTGCTTTCGGTTTGGATACGTTCTGTCAGACTAAGCAACTTAGATTCGGTAAAAATAACTTCTGGCAAAGGTTCTGACGTAATCAAGATACCCGCAACGCCTTCTAGGCCGGCTCTCAAAATCACAGCTTTTAGACTAGACACATAAGCTTTGTTGATAACGGCCATGAGATCTAAAATAGCCTGGTTAATTTCGGGGTTTACATGAGGACAAGCACCCGCTTCAGAAAACGTATGCGAATATGGAATATAGACGCCCAGCTTGATATTTCCTGGTTCACCCGAAGCCATGAGTTTTACTTTTTGGCGATACCCAAACAAATCAGGATGACGAATGACAGATTCTACTTCAAAATCAAGTTTTTGGGCTTGCAAAGCTTCTACAATACGGCGTCGTTTGAGCTCTAAAGCAAAAGACTCACGAACACCATGCAGGGGACAAGCAGGACAAGGTCGTTTATGTGAGCAACTGCGTTCTATATGATAGGGGCCAGTCTTCAAAAAATGCTTCACCCGACAAACATACAGTTTGCGAGCTTTAAACATGCGTTCTACTTTGGCCTCGACTTCATCGCCAGGGAAAGCACCACGAACAGCATATTGCCATCCATCGCATTCTGCCCGACCGCGGCCTTCATTATCGATAGTTTCTATTTTTATAACGAGCATTATTGAGCTATTTAGGCACAACCGGCTCTGTTAAGCTACTCGGTCCTGCAAGCAAGTCTCGGATAGCATTGGTCGCACCTTTTATGCGCTCCTGCGAGAGTTTACACATTTTTTCTCGAACAACACGACGTTCGTCGCTGGCTGGGTTTTTCTCATCCCAGATGCGCCATGATTCTATCTCTTGCATAGGGTCCATTCCTGAAATACCCATAGCCTTGAGTTCCCTAAGAAGTACAAAAGTTTCATCGCCTTCTTTGCAGTATTCGTTGTAATAAGGATTTAAGATATCATGTCGAAGTGCCGTTAATGGGTTGGAATACGCCACACCTCTGGCCAATGCACGAAGCTCTTCCAGTTCAGGAGAATCGCCTTCAGGAATTAACTCAAGCAGCATATGAGACAATTGAACCATGTCTGTCAATTGCAGCACCTTTCCACTCGCCCCGAAACCATAGAGTTTTACATCCCCACTTGAAAACAGCAAAACATTATCAGCGGATATGTCACGATGCGATACTACTAACTTCGAGTTAAGATAAATAATTCCGTTCAAAACTTGAGCCGTAACAGCCAATAAAAGCCTTGGAATATCCGCTTGCGGAAGAAGACCCCTGTTGAGTACTTGGCGCAGAGATCCCTTATCTGCCTCTTCGGTAAAGATATGGACCACATTGCCATCTCTGGCTGCAGCGAACATACGGATGATGTTGGGAATATCATATGAACGTTGCATAATTCCGATAGCGCGACGCAAGGGATATGCAGATTTCTCATCTGCCGCTAGAGACAGTGTCTTCACAAAACCATTGTCCGTTGTAATAGAGGGTATTCGTGTTTTGATAGATTCACCAAACTCGACATAATCTACTATATCACTCATTTTCTCGCGAATAGTCCACTCTATTTCCATCGAAACGAGAGCCCCTTCTAACTGAAGCTTTGGAATAATGCTGTTTTTAATAAATTGCTCAGATTCAGTGAGTTGACGCAAACAAATCGGAGCGACTCCTCCGTTAAACACATCGTCAACTAAGTTCTGCCTTGGTGTGATTGCCAGGATAATTCGCTCTACAGCCTTAAGATCTTCAATTTGAGCTGCTCGCAAATCTGCAGGCGGCGAAGCTCCTATTGCTTCACGCACAGCGTTGTAGTCATTCATTGCGACATGGCCTTCATCGTCCAACAAGATGTTGCTTGGGCAAAGGTTGCCGTGCGCTGAATTCTGAATGTCATGTATATAAGCAAGACCAGACAGCAGTTGCACAGCAATCGACACTGCCAGAGTTTCTGCCATATCTTCTGGCAGTGATTTTTTTAATTTAGACAGATATTTATCTAATGAAAGCATCTTAAATGGAGGCATGAAATATAAAGCATTTTTATTCTCTGTGTCCAGTTTAACAC
>JBAXMC010000166.1:0-3473 GCA_037134495.1 Myxococcaceae bacterium | reverse complement strand
GAATTGAAATCAACAACGATAGGGGGCGCAACCGTACGCCACCTAAAGCTTATTTGCTGGTTCTGAGTATTCCCCGCCGTATCCACTGCCCAGACAGAAATACAACGAGGACTATTTTCATCAATTGCTGTTTCAAGTTTGTCCTCAGCAGTTAAAGCGGTTAGGTTAAGTATTGCCTTCCCGTCGATGAGTTCTGCAATATTCTTAGCTTTTTCAATGGGAAGACATTTCGTTCCATGAACCCACCTAACTTCCTTCATCCCAGACTCATCTGCAACTTGAATTTCATAAGATGGAGCTTTTTCATCATTCAGTTGACTAGCCCATCGATATAGAACCGGGATATTATCCCATGGAATTCTGGTCTGAGTACCGTTGGATTTAAACTGAAATTGCGGCAACCCAGGTGTCCCATCGCGAAAAACAGACACTGTTGAATGCTCTTGTGCATAGGAACCTTGAGCAACACCCTCCCGGTGTCCTTTGATGGTGGGTGGTGTTCTATCAATAACAATCAACCTAGGCGCCAGCTGACTATGATTGCCATAGATATCAATAGCGTGAATGACATACGTATAGATTCCCTGTTCAGCTAATGGATCAAGTACAACTGACCATTTCCCATCAAGCACATCTCCATAAATTTGTCGTCCAGATGTGGAGCTATGCCATAATCCTTGTTGAACCTCGGCATACACGTCCCTTATAGCGATTCCACTGCGAACAGAGCCGCGTACTGCTACTTTAGATGCGTTCGTTCGAATCTCTGCCTCGGGTGATGTAATTTCTAGAACAGGTGGCGTTTGATAGACTACGAATTGGTCCTGACAGGAACGTGAATCTGAGCAATCCACTTTTTCGCCTATAAGGTCGCTCCCAACCAGTCGTACTTTGTAATTTCCGTCTGGAAGCAAGTCCTTACTAAGCAGAGAATCGATCTCACATTTATTACCTTGAATCAGCCCCCGCCCCCAAGGCAACTCAATATCTCCAATTTTTGTGGCATCATCAAGCGTGAATACCTGCCAGCCACAAGTGAGCAGATTATACCCTCCGACCAATTCTCCCTTCACTTGAGTTCTATCTTGATTTAAAAATGCTGCCGCACCAAATGCAACTCCAATCGCACTATGATCAATACGAACCGTTGGGTTTGGTCTCCGAACACAGCGAACCCTGTGAGACACATTATCTAAGGCATCTCTAGCCTCAACGCATAAGCAGAATGCTTCTGCATGCTCCTCAATATTTCCAACTCCATGGTACAAATCACCATATGAGAATCCACATGCTTTTAATGCTTGGTCTGCATTCGGAATCATGCTTGGAGTGACAACATACGTTAACCTCCCGTCTTCCTGTGTCGTTGGCTCAACATTTACAGGTTCGATAATCTTAAATGATTTAAGACCCGAAACATGGTCCGTTGCACGAGCTTCAATCACTACGTCACCTGAAAGCATTTTGCCGCTTATTTCATTGGCATGTTTGCCTAAAAACACCATTTTAATCTCTGGTGCGTCTGTGTCGAATGGAATCGGTGCATGATCCTTGTTGAAAAACCAAGAGAAGGAATCCATCGATATTGTCTCATAGAACCCGCCTGGGGCTGAAAAGCTCTTGCCATCAAATCCAAGGTCCACTTTAGCTTCTGTCAACCCGTTAATATAAAGCTGAATCGATGCAGCTAATTTGTGGCGCATAAAATAACTATCCAGAGGAATTTGATTGCCTTTGTCGACATACAATTGAACTTGTTTCTGTTTACCGTCAAAGATTCCATCCTTAGCATCCAATGACAGGGCATAAATCAAGTCAAAACTTCTAATTGCGCCTGGTTCTTGACCTGATGCTTTCGATAAATCTTTAGCCATCTGGCTTAGGCCTGCATGAAACAGATATAAGAGCACCCGATTTTCTGAGGGGCCCAATTTTTCCTTGCTTGGGTCCCAGGGGCTAATGGTCAAATAATTAAATCTCGAAGCATTTCGATCAAAATGCCCAGAAAGCTGAATTAAAACTGACTCAACTGCAATATTTTCATCCTTTCCAGACCAATGAACAAAACCAGTCTTTGTTTCTGGAACGTCAAACCACATTGCGGAAAGCGTGCTGGCTGCGTTGATATTTGCAACTGTCCCCACATTCGAGTCTGAGATGCCAGATACCAGAGTCAATTTTTCAGGCATAAACATCTGCATTTTCGTAGCTGGATCGACAAAAGAACCATTGACTGCAACCAGCAAAACCGGCCCGCGGTAGGGGTGATGGTGCTCGATTTTATAGGCACCAAGTTCATCCGTTGTAGCTGCTCCTAGTACCTCACCTCGTTCAGCATGCCGGAACATATAGGCAGTCACAGTTGAGCCTGACAGCGGTGAACCTAAATTGACCACCCCAGACAGCGTTTGTTCCACACGCGAAAGGCCATCGGTATTTTTTCCGCAGTTAACACTTAAAAACACAAAAGCCGTCGTCATGAAATAAAATAAAATTCTGTTTTTCACCGGTCTTCTCCTTAAGTCGCAATTGATAAGTCGCCTTGGTTAGCTAAACTGTTTCGAATTCCCGTCGTGAGTTTTGAAAATGCCTCTCTAATAAAGTTCTGATCTTCCTCTGTTTGTTTGATTTCTTTTGGCATGTAGCGGTTGTTGTAAGCGCGTTTCTTTGCTTCTTGATCACGTCGTTCTCGCTCAAGATCTTCCAGGCTAGCCGGCTGTATTTCTGGCGCGAGGTTGTATATTTTAATTAGACCTTGCAGGAGCCATTTGGCGCCATTTTTGAGATAGTACTTCACATACCCCAGTAAACTGCCGTAGCTGAAGCGTGAGATGGCTTCTTCGATCTTCTGAATCAGCGTTGGCCTGCCCTCTTTGCCATCAAAGCACTGGAACTCTGTTTCCCAGTCTGGATTTTGTTCCAGAAGGCTTTGAGCCTGCGTTTCAGGAACTTCGGAACTGGATTGCCCTAAATTAAATAAATTTAATTTAAATTTATTAATTGCTGGAACAGGAGTTCCGAAGTCTCTAGGTTCCTCTGTTTGAGAGCCTCCCAGGAGCCGATAGATGCGATATTGGCCATGATAGTCACCTGTATTTTCCAGAAATCCAGCCACTTCGAGTTCGGAAAGATAGTTCCTAACATGGCGGGTAGAACACTTGAGCTGCTTACCCAACACATCTTGGCTAATCCAAAAGCGACCGTTGTGGGTGGGCAGCAAGGACATCAGCCCATAAGCCCGGCAAGCACCGTGAGAAACGTCTGATTGAATAACAGCGACAGGAATAGAAGCATTTTTCTGAGCGACCATGAGTACAACCTCCATCGTCGCTCCGGAACGAATTCCTAAAAGAGCCTTTGACAACAAGGCCCAAATTAATTTAAGCCTTTGTTGTCGTTCCCAGGGACTTGAAGGGATCTGGGAGCGACATTTATTTGGCCAGACTATCTGGCTCAAGATTTGAGGGTACTTT
>JBAXMC010000165.1:0-3489 GCA_037134495.1 Myxococcaceae bacterium | reverse complement strand
TTGCTCTGGTTGATGAGCTTGCACATACGAACATTCCAGGTTCTAGACACGCAAAACGCTGGCAGGATGTCTATGAACTTCTGGATGCTGGAATCGATGTTTATTCAACGCTGAATGTTCAGCACTTAGAGAGCCGAAAAGAAGCGGTTGAGCAAATCGCTAAAATCAGTGTGCATGAGACCGTGCCTGATTCTGTGCTCGATCGTGCTTTTCAAATTCGCCTGATAGATTTGTCTCCAACTGAGCTTTTAAAGCGCCTTAGAGAAGGCAAAGTTTACCTGGGCGATAAAGCCCAGCTCGCTTCACAGAATTTTTTCCAAGAAGAAAAGCTGACAGCTTTGAGAGAAATTGCTCTGAGATTAGCTGCTGAAAAAGTTGATACGGATTTACAAACTTTTACGGCATCTAGAGAAACAGGGGCTCCCTGGCAGGCTATTGAGCGTCTCATGGTTGCGGTAGACCACCGTAGGCAAATACAAGACGTGATTCGGTCGACTCGCAGGCTGGCATTTAATCTTGAAGGCCCATGGTTAGCGGTTCATATTGATACCGGCCGTTTACTCTCTCCTAAAGACCAACTGCAATTGATTAGTAATTTGGAGCTTGCGCGCAGTTTGGGTGGAGAAGTGATTACTCTGTCAGATACGAGAGTGCCAGAAGCCTTAATCCGTGTGGCTAGGCAGCGCAATGTTACTCAGATTGTTTTAGGGAAATCGAAAAAACATTGGTTTCGTAATACGTTACATGAATTGGTTTATGAACAAGACGAGATTGATATTCTGGTCCAAGGCAATCATTCAGTAGAAAAAAGCAGAAATTTTTTTCTGCAGGGTTTATTTAAACGACAAGCTTTGGTTTCAGAATATGTCCGCAATAGCTTAATTTTGCTTGTTTTGACGTTTCCCGTATCTTTCTTTCATTCAGAACTCATCTATTTGGCCGGTCTTGTGGGTTTGTGTTTAACCAGTTCGATAGGGCCTTTAATTTTTTCAGCAGGTTTTGCCAGTTTTATGGCTTATTGTTTGCAGTTTGATTCGTTATTGCTGAGTTCGGCCTGTTATTTTGCTTTGGCGATTGTAGGCGGTATTTTAAACAGTCAAATCAGGCTTAATCGTACTTTGTTAAACCAGCGTGAAGAACGTTCTAACGTGCTTTACGAAGTGATTCGAGATATTTTGGCGATTTCAAACCGAGAAGAAATGATCCATGCTGTTGAAACGCGGGCAGGACATTTTTTGCAAGGTGAATGCAGTGTTTGTCTGCTGAGGAGAGATAACTCCGTTAGGCCTCAACTGCCAGATGCTGAATTAGGTGTCGCTAAGTGGGTGATTGAAAATCAGAAACCTGCAGGGTGGTCTACAGACACGTTGTCAGGTGCCAAGGCACTTTATTTACCCTTAAAAGGCCATTCCGAAACACTGGGTGTTTTAATTTTTAGGCCCAAGGAACAAAGACTGCTGGCTGAATCCGATCGCAACATGTTGTTTACAATTTCAAAGCAGTTGGCTTTATCTCTTGAAAAAGAGTTATTCAGAGAACGTGCTGGGGAATCAGAACGATTGCAGGAAGTTGGGTTGGTTCATAAATCAATCTTGAGTTTTATGGCTGACGAATTACGTGGGCCTCTGTCTGTGATTGTTCAGTCTGTAGCCATTATGTTGGACAAAGACTTGACGGTTTTAGAAAGCCGAAGAGATGAAATGGCGAATCATCTCTTAACTGCCACTGAAAGCTTGGGCCTTGTGATTGATAATCTTTTAACAATTTCTAGATTATCTGTTGGGATTTTTCCGATTAGACGCGTGAATTGTTCACCCAACAGACTGGTTCAATTGGCCCTTGAACATTTAAAACGAACACTCTCGAAACACCATGTTCATGTTACCAGTTCAGATGTTTCTGATGTTTGGGTGGATTCTGTTTTATGTGAACAAGCCATTGCCAATATCTTGGCCAATGCTGCCCAGCATACTCCAGAAGAGACGCCTATTCAGATTGAGATTAAGCAGATTCAAAATGAGATTCATATTTCTATTTTAGATGGTGGACCTGGAGTCCCAGAAGCTTATTTAGGTCGTATCTTTGACAAATTTTATCGCTATCCAGGTTCAAAAGGTCAAGGTGCAGGCATTGGGCTTGCTGTAGCTAAGGGTGTAATTAGAGCGCATGAAGGTAAAATTACGGTTTCGAATATTCCAGGACATGGCGCCTGCTTTACGGTGATATTGCCAGTATCTCCCGTGCGATAGCATCGGCAAATCTTGCTCCTAGGGACGTGAGTTTGTAATGTCCAGTGACCCATTCTCGCTGCGCGAACTTCTCCATCAAGTTCTTGAAACTCTCTGGCAAAGAAGTCTGATGTTTTTGAGCAAGCTCGGCCGGTTTAATGCCTTGTCCGATATCTCGAATCCCAAATGCCAGTGATTCGAGTAAAGCTTCTTCAGGCGATAAAAGCTCTTCTTGGAAAGGCGCTTGGGTCGCATCAAGTTGCCACTCCGCCAGTTTCGCATGGGTGTGTCTACGTAAGACAGAGCCGTCTGGGTTTAGTTGCATGGAGTGTGCGCCAGGTCCGAGACCTAAATAACTGCCTTGAGACCAATAAATTCGATTGTGCTGACTTTCTTGGCCTGGCAAAGCATAACTTGAGATTTCATATTGTTGATACCCGAGTTCATTTAGGTTTTTTTGCATGTTGATATAAGCATCAGCTTGCTGGTCTTCGCAGGGAGCTAAGATGCGGCCTTTTTGAATAAAACGTGATAGCGGTGTCAGTGGCTCTACGGTTAGCAAATAAACACTCAAGTGGCCAATTTGTTGTTCGCGCAACCAGTTTAGATAATCAAGATTTTCTCCGGCGACACCGATAATTAAATCGACTGAAATTCTTTCGAAACCAGCTTGTTTGGCGTCTAAAATGGCTTGTTTAGCTTGTTCGGAGCGATGCTTGCGTCCAAGAAATTTTAAAATAGGATCTTCTAAGCTTTGAACACCTAAACTCAGACGATTCACGCCGGCTTCTTGAATGTTTTTTAAATATTCAGGTGTTAAATCTTCAGGGTTTGCTTCGAGTGTGATTTCTTGTGTCTGAGGCGCCAGTGTCTGAACAAGTGTTTTGATGGTTGAAGCACTGAGTAAGCTAGGGGTTCCTCCGCCAAAATACAGGGTGTTAGGGTGCTGCTGCCAGCCTGTTTTTCGGCCCTCCCATTCTTGCAAAAGAGCACTCTCGAAACCCGCATGGGACTTGCCAATTTCGAAATAGAAGTCACAATAAATACACCTTCTTCTGCAAAATGGGACATGAATATAAATACCAAATTTGTCTGATTTGTTATACATTAAATTCATCAGGAGATCTTTGCATGGTTATGAGAAAAAGCAATCCCGGTTCAAAGCGTCTTGGAGCACAAGAAGAACGAGAGTTGGCTCTTCGTATTCAAACAAGCGGAGATATGGATGCGCGAAATACGTTGGTGATGGCTAATATGGGTC
>JBAXMC010000164.1:0-3628 GCA_037134495.1 Myxococcaceae bacterium | reverse complement strand
AAAATCTTCCCATGGTCAACGACAGCGACTGCAGTTCCAATGAGTTCACCTTTTTTAAGTGCCTGTTGGATATACGTATCAAGCTCTTGGTTAGAGCTCGCCAGGGCTGCATGAGTCAATAAGAGGAAAATAATTTTTAGCATTCAGCAATGACTCCATTGACGCCCAGGGCTAACCAGTCCCCTGCTGTTTTGAAATCTTTTGCTGTCCATAAGATTGTTTTATAGCCAGCTGGTATGATGTGTAAACAAGAAAAATCTATGTTTAATGCATCAGGCCGCCAATCTTTTGGAAGCTCTATGGGTTGATCGGCTTCAAATAATAAGCCAGTTGGGTACCCATGCCAGACTTTTAAGAGCTCTGTGTCAAAGCTTGATATGATGACATAATGATTTAATAATTTTTTAATCTGCTTACCCAAATATTCAGGCGAAAACGGTTTGCAGCCTTTGAGCTCAATATTAATAATTCCGCCACTGGGTATAATTTCAAGTGCTTCTTGGAGCGTTGGGACACCTAAAGCTTGCAAGTCTTTGGCGTCATAGTCCCAAACAAAGCCTTTTTGAGAAGTTGTTCGGTCCAGAGTCTGATCGTGAATAATCACGGGAATGCCATCCCGACTTAAAAAGACATCGCATTCGAAACCATCTGCGCCAAGTTCAAAAGCTTTTCGAAAGGCGGCAAGCGTGTTTTCAGGTGCCTGAGATCTGGCGCCACGATGGGCCAGGATGAAAGGTTTTTGAGGCCAAGTGTACATAAGTTATAATCGGGATTTGTTCGGGGCAAGCTGTTTCGCAAATCTTGCAAGATAAACAGTTGGGGGTGAGGTTCTTCAACGTAAGCAGCATGCGCATAGGGCTTAAGGCTTCAGGGCAGGCTGTATCGCAAATTCCACAAGTTGTACAACGCCCAGGTTCATGTGCCATCGCACGCAGTTCAAGTGAAACAGGCAAATGCCCTTCGGAAAAATAATTTTGTTTAAAGAGTTCTAAGCCAGGTTCTTTTTTCGCCCAGGGCCAGATTTTTTTTGCAAAATGTAGAAAACCCACCCAGGCAAAGTAAAGCTGAGCGTAAATCCATTTGATTTGACTACTTCGCATGGTCGACAAGTTTTTCTTTGAAACTTTGGCCATCAAAAGAAAGCAAAAACAGCCTGTCTTCTTGGCGAGTCAAAATATGAGCAGGGCGAGTCCAAATACTGGCAACGTTTCTCAGGGTTTCTTTAGCGTACTGCATGTCTAAATCAACACCATCGTAGGTATGTTTAAGTAGGATTTCTGAACGATTCTCGTAATTTGCATCTAAAACAGTGATACTGGGTTGGCCCATATTGGTCAAGGATGCGAGCAATTTCTGCTTCACTTGGATAAAATCTCGCGATTCGATTAAGTACTGCTGAGTTTTTTTATCATACCCGTACGAAAAGTAGCCATGTTTCTGACAAAATTCGAGAGTAAAGAACTCGTCAATAAAAGTAATGTCTGTGTAAATTTTACGAACCTGAAAGATTTTATCTCGGCCCAGATTAACCTTTTTATCCCAAGTCCTACGCTCAGCCATCGAATTGCAGTTATCCCACTCAGCTCCAAAACGTCCTTGGTTCCATCGTTCTTCAATGTCCCGAAAGAGTTCCAAACCAAGTCGATAGGGATTTAGTTGACCTTGCTGCATGGCCACAACGCCTGAATGTCTATCTGCGAAGTCGATAACTTCTGAACAATCCATGACTTTCTCAGTCATCATTTTTGAGTGCCAATATGAAGCCCAGCCTTCGTTCATGATTTTGGTCATGCCTTGAGGGGCAAAATATTGGGCCTCTTCCCATAAGATATCCATAATATCCCGCTGCCAGCGAGCAAGCGGTGCATGCTCTGCCAAGAATTTCACAACATCCTTGTCGGGCTCGACAGGAAATTTTTTTTGTTTTTCTTTTTTTTCGGTGAGCTTTTTCTTTTGGGATTCAATAAACTCATCCGGATTAATATAACGCTCCATGTATTCGCGCTCAGAAGGAATTTTTAAGATCTCCTCTGCTGGAGGAGCAACTTTAGATTTTCGGACAATAAAATCTGAGTGCATATCAATGCAATTGTCGATCGACAAAACACGATCAACAAAAGTTTCGACTGTCTCAACTCCGTACCAATCCATGTAGCGTCTAATTCGAGTAGCATGATTAGCCATGTCATCAATCATGCGTCTGTTGGTATGTCTAAAAGCTAAATTATTTTTGAAGAAATCATTGTGAGCCGTTACGTGACACATGACTAATTTCTGGTCAACTTGCGTATTACTCTCCATGAGATAGGCGTAACAAGGGTTGTTATTAATCACCATTTCATAAATTCTGCTGAGACCATGCTCATGAGTCTTAGAAAGACGCTCGTACTCCATACCCCATTTCCAGTGCGGGTAACGAACCGGAAAGCCCATATAAGAAGCCACCATGTTCATTTCATCGTAGTCTAAGACTTCATAGCAAGTTTTGAAAAAGTCTAAGCCGTAAGTTCGAGCTGTTTCTTCAACATGTGCTTGTAGGTCCGCGAGTTCTTGGGTGAGTAATTTCGGCATTTATCTCCCCTGTGATAGAAAATCTTTAATCGAATTGTAGATTCCCTCTTTGTCTTTGATTTCAGACAGAGAAACTTTTTCGTGGTTCTTCAAGTGTTCTTTGAGGTCTTTGATAAACTGACCTGAGCCATAAGGAGATTCCACTTGGCCATAGCTAAATTGATTTACTCTAGAAAGAACCCTGTTTTGTAAAATCCCAACGCAAAGTTTGGTATCGTCTACAGACCAGTTATCGCCGTCTGAAAAGTGAAATACATACGTGTTCCAGTCATCTGCGGGGTAATCTTTATCCATGATATCAGCGCAGAGTTTATAAGCTGAGCTGATCATCGTTCCACCGGATTCCCTTGTATGAAAAAACGTCTCTCGATCGACTTCTTTGGCGATGGCGTCATGAATAATATAGCGAGAATCTATACCGTCATAATGTCTTCGAAGCCAGGTATCGATCCAAAAAGTTTCAATGCGAACGATTTCTTTTTGTTCCTCGCCCATGCTGCCTGAGACGTCCATCATGTAAATAATTACAGCGTTCGATTCTGGCTTGTTAATCGGCTTAAAGCTGCGATAGCGCATGTCATCTCGAATCGGGATAATAATCGGATCGCTCGCGTCATATTTCCCCATTGAAATCTGTCTTTTCAGGGCATTCTTAAAGCTGTGCTTAAAGTGTTTAAGCGCATCAGGTCCTGTGACATGAACGCCTGAATATTTCATGCGTTTACTGCTGAGACGCTTTTGTCCTTTGGGCTGAATTCTGGGAAGCGCTAATTCTTCCCCTAACATATCGGCAAGTTCATCTAGAGAGATTTCTGTTTCCAAAGCGTGCTCGCCTGAATCTGAACCTGCTTTGCCCTGTCCCCCCTCTCCCTTCCCCGGTTCTCCAGAAACTGGATCCCCGACATCTCCCTTCCCCTGAGCAACCCCCCCTTGGTTATTAGCGCCGAATTTAAAACGAGGTAAATCGATTTGTGGCAATGGAACCGTTATTTTTTCATTCCCTTGTTTAGAAATGAAATCACCATGCTTGATATATTCTTTGAGATTTCCTTTGATG
>JBAXMC010000163.1:0-3636 GCA_037134495.1 Myxococcaceae bacterium | reverse complement strand
TTACGCAACACATCAAGCCTTCCTGCTTGTGCAGCAGCGGTTGTCTGTGATCAGTCCAGAAAAGAAGGTACGGTTGCTGGTTTTAATCCAAAGCAGACTCAGAATTCCGCATTGGGCACTTCTAGCATTTTTTGAGCCTCAGCATGCCCTTGATTGGCCGCTTGTTCAAAACAAATACGAGCCTTTATCAAGTCTTGAGCACCCCCATGCCCCTGATAAGACATTAATCCAAGGCTATGCTGGGCATCAGGATCCCCCTGAATCATCTTCCCCGGGCACAATAAATGCAGCCAAATCATACTTTGGTGCTATCTCATAAAATGGATGCAGAAAGAAAGCACTCGCCTTCTTTTGGTTGACCAGAATCATTTCTGCACCTGTTAGACAATGTGCCGCAGTTAAGTAAAGTGAAGCTGAATATGCCCACCGCACTTTAACAGCAGAACAGCCGGAAATATCCTTACTACGCTTTAGGAGAAAAATATGAACCACATGTTTAAAGGCTGGGTTGTCCCCAAATGCCCTCAACTCATTATTTTGAGACGGGAAGATAGGAGTAATCGGTGCTGCACTCGATGCATTCAAACAGATAGCCACAAAAAAAATAATTTTTTTATTCACCAGAAAATCCTCAATATTTTGACAGTATACTACAATATATTTACTTGCAATAGAGTGTTTAAGAGTGATTGACACTGTCTAAAAAGTCACCTCTTCAAAGGAAGAAAAGCAAGTGTCAGACAAAGAAAAGATTCTAATACTCCTAAAAATGAAAGCTGGAGAACAATTCCAAATTAGCAACAAACCTTTCACCAAGTAGATACCTAGATTAGGGTACAAGAGTGTGAATCGTTTAAGGTGGTGCATTCTCAACTCAAAGTTCAGGCGGCACAAGCAGAATTTGTTCAGAGACAAAATGATGCTGAAAGACACGGTCAAGAAGCTTTGGGGGATGTAGAAGTGCCATTGGCTCAAAAACTTGAAGTTCTTCAAAATGGGTTTTGTGGCTCGCACGCAATCTGAAGTAGCTCGAGTTAGGCAGCAAGGTGTTATCGTGAAGCCAGAACCACCAGCTATGACAAGTCAGAAGCCTAGAACTTCAAGATTTCAAAAGCGATTTTAATCTCAGAAACGTAGGGGTTCAAGTAGGAAATTCATATCGGTTTACGATAACAAAGAGAAATTTTTATATTTTATAATATTTAGAACTGAAGAAAAATTCAGAAGACATGGAATTGGTAAAAAAGTACTCAGAAATATAATTGAGACGTCTCGTAATTTTGGAGCAAAAAAAGTGATTCTTTTTTGGGTCTGAAGCAATAAATTTAAGGCGATCTCCGATGGCAAATGTTCAGGAGAATCAGAGGAAAATTGTAATGCTGTCAAGGCAACTCATCATGTGTATATCGAAAAACTGGGGTTCAAAGATGTCGACTCGTTGGTATAAAGCCCAAGATACTTATCAATCACTCGGGCTTGAGTTTGCCGAAACGGCTTGCACGGAGGACGGGTTCATTATTTCGATGCACAGCTCCCGTAAAATTTGCTCTGCTCGATCGCTGAGGAAGGCAGGTAGAATATTTACAATCCGATACCCGCGTTGGGTAAACTCAAGCCTTAAAGCTTGATCTATTCTACGCGATTCTTCTAGATCTTCACGCCGACCTATATTAGTGAAACTCGCACCGATGTCCTGTACAAAAAATACGATCCGAAAATAGCGCTCGTTTGGTGTTAATCTATTTACTGTTTGATTGACTTCTTCTGAGGGGGGCCTGAGCGCTGGGGCGTGGTTTACAAAAGCATACGTATCGATCAGAGAACGATCTTGAAACAGCTGGCCTTGTAAACATTCAGTCGCAATAGAAGAAAGAAGAAGAACGAAAAAAAATGCATTTTTCATAGATTAATCTGCTCGAAAGTTAGGTAGACTATTTAAGCTAAAAGTTCAATCACTACTCCACTAAACGCGGATCTGATTTAGTTCGAAGAAGACTTCGAGACATTGCTTCAGCGCTAAAGCGCTTCGCAGCAGAAATAGAAGACGCTCTAACGTACTGCTCTTAAAACAAACATCATAGATTTGTTCTTCCATAAAAATTATTTCTGAGATTAAAATTGACTCAAAAAAATGAAAAATGGGCCTTTGAATTTCCTATAAGCCTAACTCGCCATCTGCAAGGTCATCCGCTATTTGAAACTGCAAACCAAACAGAGCTCCCTTTCGTGCCAAATCTTCTTCTTTTTTTTGAGAAGCACCCACAGAAACCGCTCCGAGCCTACAAGCACATTCGAAAAGCTTACCGGTCTTGTTCTGAAGCGTTTCAAGCGTTTTACGTGGACTCACCAAATCATCTAACTGACCCAGCACCATGCCCTGACTTCCAATTGCTTGAGACAAGATCAAACATTGCTTGGCTGGATTTATTTGGGCTTTTGCTACAAATCTAAAAGCATCTGACAACAAAGCATCACCTGTTAAAACAGCCACAGCCTCACCAAAGCGTCTGTGTGTGCTGGGTTTGCCTCGTCTATAATCATCATCGTCCATACAAGGCAAATCATCGTGTATCAGCGAATAAGCATGTACATATTCGACAGCAAGTGCTCCAGGCATCGCGAGTTTATAGGTTTTATTCTCTGGCAAGCACTCATAAGCAGACTTTAAAACCATGAGTGGTCGGATACGTTTACCTTCGCCCAGCAGCGCATAGGCCATAGCCTCATGAAGCAATTTAGACGCAGAAGACTTTTGGCTTACAAATCTCTCATCTAAACTTTGTCTCAGACAATTTTCAAAGTGCTTTTTTAGTTCCATCGCCAATCAACTGCTCTATTTTGCCTTGCATTTCTTGGAGGCGTTTTTCTGCTTCTTTCACCATAGAAACCCCTTTTTCATAAGCTTCCAGGCTTTTCTCCAGAGGCAAATCACCTTTTTCAAGTTGCCCAATCAAACCCTCTAGGGTTTTTAATACGATTTCAAATTCCATCTTTTGTTTTTACCTCTACACCTAAATTTCCATCTGATAAACGCAATTTCAAAAAAGCCCCAATTTGAACTTGAGCTACTTGCGATATAATTTTGTCTTCTTGGAAAACGGCCCCATAACCTCTAGCCAAGACCTTGAGCGGCGACAAAGCCCCCAACTTAGCAGCATTGGAACCTAATCGTTCTCTCGCTTGCTGCATGCGTTTTTGCATGATTTTCTCTAATTTCTGGGCCTGCATATCCAGTCGCTGCATCATCTGCAGCAGCATGGCTTTTGGAGACAATAAGCGCTTTGATAACCTTGCTAGAGCTAACTGGGCTTTGGCAATATGAGCTTTGGCAAATTTATGGAGCCTGTTTTCCGTTTGCGCTAACTTATCCAATAATTCCTTTTTGTCTGGAACCGCTGTTTGAGCAGCATGTGTCGGTGTGGCACAGCGGAACTCTGCGACGAAATCTGCGATACTAAAATCAGTTTCGTGACCTACAGCACTAATAATTGGCGTTTTGCATTCATAAATCGCCCTGGCCAAAATTTCTTCGTTAAACGCCCACAAATCTTCGAGAGATCCACCCCCACGGCCGATAATAATCACATCGCAAATTTTCTGGGTCTCTAAGAGTTTTAGGGCCTGAGCAAGCTCAGC
>JBAXMC010000162.1:0-3651 GCA_037134495.1 Myxococcaceae bacterium | reverse complement strand
ATTTTTATCCGATTGTTATTAAGAAAGGCGCGCTCGATCAACTGGGTGATTTTTTAGATTGGCTGCCAACGCCTTCTAAACGCATTGTGGTGATTTCGAATCCTCAGATTGCTAAACTTTATGCTGAAAAAATCAAAAATTATGATCTGATTTTAATCCCGGAAGGTGAATCTCACAAAAATCTAGAAACAGTTCAGAGTATTTATAACCAGCTTTTAGAAAAAGATTTTACGCGACAAGATACTTTGTTAGCTCTAGGCGGCGGTGTTATTGGTGATATCACCGGTTTTGTGGCAGCGACTTATCTGCGTGGCGTATCTTATGTACAAGTTCCGACCAGTTTGCTTGCCATGGTGGATTCCAGTGTTGGAGGCAAAACCGGAGTTGATTTGCCGCAGGGTAAAAATCTAGTGGGAGCTTTCAAGCAGCCTTTGGGTGTCTTGATAGACCCTGATTGTTTGAAAACGCTACCAGAAATCGAACTCAAATGTGGTCTCGCAGAGATTGTCAAACACGCCATCATTGCAGATCCAGAATTATTTAAAATCTTAGAATCGGGTTTGTTTGATTATGAATCTTTGATTCGGAGCTCGATAGCGGTCAAAACTAAAATCGTTCGAGAAGATCCGACAGAGCAACACCAGCGTATTTTGCTGAATCTAGGGCATACTTTTGGCCACGCGATAGAGCTCTTAAGCAACTATCAAGTGCGTCACGGTGAAGCAGTGGCGATTGGGCTTGTTCAAGCAGCTCAGTTTGCCTTGAAACAAAAACTTTGCAAAGTGCAGCTTGTAGAACGTATTCGAGATCTATTAATCAAACTAGGGCTGCCAACTGAGTTACCAAATATGACACAAGAGGCGCTTTGGGGTGCCATGCGGCATGACAAAAAACGTCAGAATAACAGCCTGCGCTTGGTATTGCCCTATGATTTAGGTGACGTGAGAACGTTTGCAGTGATTTAGTTCAAAGCCGCTCATGTAAATTACCTAGTAAGCAAGGCTTGGATCTAATGCGACAACACCGACTGATTTCCCCCAGATAAAAACTTTTACTGCATTCATAAAGACTTTTTCCTGCGGCTTGCACGTTGTCTAACGGGCTTATTTGTGGTGATAGGAGCCAGCGCAAAAATCCAATCTTGACGCCCCAAAGTTCTAACGACTCGAATAAGACTGTGAGTATTGGCTCCGTTGCCAGATTCAAGATTTCTCAGAGCTGTTAAACTGATACCTGAGCGTTCGCAAACTGTTTCGCGTGTTAGATTTTTTTGAAGCCGCAGATTTTTAATTGCTTCGCCTAATTTTTGTTCTAGCTCTAGAGTGGTAAACAGTGATTCCATAAAATATCATTTTAGAGCATTTGAGGACAAAATTCAAACCTAAATGCTCTTTTAAGATATTTTCTGGTTTTACCATAATTGGCCACTGTCTTAGCTTCTTCACCCTGGCGCTACTGGATCATGAACGCAGTGGACGTTGAAAGATGAAAGAGGCTGATTGTTGTAATCCACAGTGCTATTTTTTTGAACAAGCAGAGTATTTGCTAAACTGTAATAGCAAAAACCTCCGCTCTGTGCGCTGCAACCATCAGGAGAATAGGTGCTTGTCCAAAGAACGTCAGTATTGATTCCAGTGAAATTACTGTTCATGTAGTTGTTAGTGTAGTTACTTAGCTCAACGAGAGTGTAGAGTTCTTTTATCGTTGGGTTTCTCCAGTTGCTTGAGAATCCAGCTAAATTAAGGCTGGCACAATAATTGGGCTGAGAAGCACCTGTGGAACCAGCAGAGCCGGTTATTCCTAGGGCTTGTTGCCAAATCAATCCTGTGACATTGTCTGTAACAGTATAATCTCCTTCAAAATTTGTGACACTAAAACGACTTGCATTCGTCGAAATACTTAATAAAGAAAGAAGCATGAAAAGTTTCAAATTACACCTCCGATAATTAACGAACGCAACGTACTTGTGCAGTGTCTAATGTGCTGTTTCTGGGGTCGCCACCTGGAAGACCGATGCCCTTGCTAAAATCAATGGCTGAATTTTGTTTATGAGTAGAATCAAGAATAACAACATCTGCAGTCCAAAAAGTATTAGTAACCCACAGGGATGTTGAAAAATAAGTCGCATTGATTCTTGGAGGCTGACCATTGCCATCATTAGAAGTACGATAATCAACCAAAGTGAGCAGCTCCATAAATGTTGGTAAGCGCCAGGTTCCAGCAGTCTGAGAATCTTTTGTCAGAGCAGCACAGTAAGCTCTTGCGTCATAAAAACTCATAGGGTCTACCTTGCCGCTGGCATGGCAATAGTTGTGTGTTCCAGGTAACCCAATAGGTTCTTCCCAGATCAATCCAGAATATGTGTCTGTGACGCTATTTGTATTTGTCGTGTAACGACCCGTCTGAGTGGTTGAATCGTCGTAAACATGTGAACTCGAAGCCCAGCGCCCTGTTGATAAACTAATACAAACACCAGATTTACAGGTTCCACTTGCACAGTCTGAGTTTCCTGAACAAGCATTGTTATCCGAAATCTTACAGTGCCCTTTTGTGCAATTACCGGAAACACAATCTGTTGCTGAAGAACAAGTAACACCAGTGTTTCCTGAGCCAGGTGCAACACAAGTGTCATAATTATTTTCAGCAGGGCTTGGATCGCAGAGATCTCCTCCGCTACAGCTTGAATCTATGAGGCACATGTCGTTAGATGTAGATTCACAATTGTGATTACTTAGATTACAGAAATATCCTGAAGCACAATCATCTTTGGTTGTACAGGCGGAACATAAACCAGTCATGTTTGAACAAAGGTTGCTTACGCATTCACTATTGGTAAAGCATCCACTAAGATTAGCTAAGCGCTGAGCAACACAGGTGCCAGCAGCGTTGCAATAAGGGGTTCCTCCAGAGCAATCAGGGCGTCCTTGAGAATCGTTCCACTGAAAACATTGTACGCAGGTACCGCTGCTGTTGTTGCAATAAGGTGTTGAAAGAGTAGTTAAACAATCATTATTGCCTGTGCAGTGGACGCAAATGCTATTGTTGCAATGGGGTGTGTTCACATCAGAACAATCACTGTCGATTGAGCACTGAACACAACTTCCCGAACCAGCACAAGTACTATAAGGAGAAACTGTGCAATCTGAGCCTGACGTACAAGCTGTCGAAGTGCATACCCCTGCGACACACTTCATGTTTTGACAGTCCTGCTCTGTATTACACTTGCTGCCAGAAGTAGTACATGCACCACAAGTACCACCACAAGGCGGGGTTGCTGTGTAATCTGTTGGTGTACAAGGGAGACAGATTCCGCGAAGGGTCTCTATATTGTTGCTGTTGTTGTTATTGCTGCACTTTCCACTGGCGCACTCTGAATTAGTATAGCAAGCGATACCCACGGCGCATCGCTGACTGCAGCTTGACCCGCATTCAAGGATATTGGCTAGGCCGCTGGCAACACAAGAGCCACTCGAAGCATCCGTTGTTAAATCACAAGTTTGATAACCGGTTGATGTACAGTTGCTATCTGAAGCACATGGGGTACTGCTGCACTGTCCTGCCACGCATTTGAGCCCAGTAGCGCAGTCTGAGTAAATATTACAAGCCTGTCCGCTAGTGCACTGGGTTGAACAATTACCGCCGCAGTTGTGT
>JBAXMC010000161.1:0-3672 GCA_037134495.1 Myxococcaceae bacterium | reverse complement strand
AAAAAGCGAGACATCACCAGGTTAGTATGCGAACTGCGGCTTATTTAATCGGGCTAGAGCGCTTGCAAGAAGTGTATGCAAGACGAGGAATCTGGCCATAGCCAGACTCCCTGTTTACATTACCAGGCGTAACCGATTGCGAATTCCAAAGCAGGAAAGACGCCGGAGATTTTGAAAGCTCCAGCAGAAGAATCGGTCTTCACGCTTGAGTGGGTATAACCAGCTCCAGCAGCCAAGTTCATCATAAAGCCAGAATCAAAAACCCACGAGTAACCCAGAAGCGCATTAGCGCCTATACTTAAGGAGTTCGCTCCATCAGAACCAAATTTTAACCAACCAATACTGACATTGGGTTGAACATAGAATCCATCTTCAAAAGCCCCACCCGAGAAATAGAAGCGAAGGCCGGCACCACTTGAGACACCAAACAAATAGCTACTAGCAGATGAACTATTGTCCGAAATCCCAGTAGAAACATAGGTTAAACTTAAAGGAATGATCAAAGCCAATCTCTCGCCCAGAGCAATTCCATAAGAACCCGACGCTGTTAGCATCAATAAAGACAATGGATTCCAAGTCACGGCCATATCTCTGCGTGGCTTTTCCACTTCCTTTGCATTTTTTGCAAAAACACTGCCTGAAACCAACAAACCTACCAACAAAAGCGAAACTATTTTTCTCATCCTGCTACTCCTTGTTCTGTAACCGCTACTAAATCTTCTGCTTGATTACGAATTTCTTCGTCACTGATGGCTAAAGCCTGACCAGAAGCTAATGCAAGTTCACGACATACACCAAAATAACGTTTTTGCATTTCAGAAAAACGTTCTTGTGACATTTGTAATTTGCCTCGGGTAGCACCTAATAACTTTTCAGCATGTTCTGCTTTACGCAGAAGCCTGCCCATTTCTAAAACCGCATCTTCAGAAAGCGATTCTACTTGTGTGAGAACATTGCCTTCCAAGCTTTTTTTGCTCTTTTCAGCATTTTGCTTACGCTGACCTATTTGAGCCTCAAGTTTGGCAATGCGTTCTTGGTAGTAAGCTTTTTGTTTTGCCAATTCTTCTTGATGTGCTTCATCAGCCTGTTGCTGCAAAGTTTTAAGGGCCAAATCAAAAGAAGGCATCGCTGGAGTTGTCTGTGTCATGGTCTCTGTTTCTGTCATATCTTGCCTCTGAGCGTCTTTTTTAAGACGGCGTTTTGAAATTTCTCGCAGTTCTTCAAGTTGTTTATTCTTTTTAGAGTGCTCTTCTTTCAATGAAGTCAACTCTTGTCTGAAATTAGCATATTTTTCTTCAGCCACTTGGCGAGCAGATTTTGCACTCGCCAGTTCTGATTTAAAATTCTTGAACCGTTGGTTCGAAATCATAAAAATCAAGGCCAAAAGAGCGATGTTGAGAAGCAATACAATCGTCAATATCATGGTGTACCCTCGTTGGTAGGTTCAGAAGTTGGATTTTTAGGCCGTCTCGAACGTGAAAATCTTCGACGACGTTTTTTAGGCGGAGCGACAGGAACAGCAGCGGTATCAACAACAGCAGACTGCTCTGACTCAGTTGGCTCAATCTTAATATCAGGAGCTTTTCCAAAGAATGCTTCGGTTAAAGGATCTTCAAAGTGCTCCTCAACCGCAGCAACCATCGCTGGCGCTGTCATGATCGACTCTTCTTCTTCAGCCATATTCTCATCGAAATCGATGAGCGTCGGAGCAGGACCAATGCTCGGTGGAGGAAGATTCAAATGATGCCGAACTTGCTTAACATTGTTTTTGGGAGCTGGCGTAGCAGCATCTAACCCAGCTTGACCGCGACGTTCTTCAATAAAATCAAGTTGAGCTTCGTGACGTTTTGGATCACCCAAAACATAAAGTTGCAATTGATGTTGCTCTGAAAGGTCCAAAAGCTCCCGACGTTTTTGATTGTTCAGTTGATTAGCAACGTCTACAGGTAATTTAACCGTCAGGCCACTCAAGTGGTTACGCCGACGAGACAAGTAACCATAGATATTTCGAAGTGCTAAAATAGCCAAGCCACTCGTATCCCGAACACGGCCTGTACCTTCGCAAACAGAACAAGTCACATGACTAATCAGTTGATGCGATTGGCGCAAACGCTGGCGTGTCAGCTCTAAAGTCCCATTTTCACTGATACGACCGATTTTAATTCGGGCCTTATCGTTCTTCATGGCTTCTTTGAGAACACGCTCAACATCTCGGCTGTGTTTGCTAGACACCATGTCGATCAAATCGAGAACAATAATGCCGCCCAAATCTCTGAGCCTGAGTTGGCGCGCTACTTCACTCACAGCTTCTAAGTTAGTCTTATAAACAGTCGCTTCGTGATCATCTTCTTTGGTAGAACGACCCGAGTTCACATCGATAGAGACCAATGCTTCGGTCTGCTCGATAATAATATAACCACCGGAAGGCAGTTTTACTTGGCGCTCAAAAAGTTCTTCAATGGCTTTTTCAATGCCATAATGAAAGAAAATCGGCTCTTTCTTCTTATGCTGTTCTAAGATTTGAACAAGCCCTGGCATCTGCTGCGTAAAATATCGGGTAGCTTCTTCGAATTCTTCTTCATCATCAATGACGATTTTAGTTACATCTGCTGAAAAATAATCCCGAATGGTCCTGACTACAATATCAGGTTCACGATAAAGCAAAGTCGGCGCACGACCCAGTTCAGCACCTTTGTTAATCTGCTGCCAGACTTCACAAAGATTTTTGAAATCTCGATATAAATCTTGCCGATTAGCCGTCATCCCAGCTGTTCGGATAATCACGGCCATGCCTTCAGGGACACTCAGCCTAGACAACATATCTCTAGCCGCTTGACGAGCGGATTCGCTGTCAATTTTGCGCGAAATCCCTCCACCGCCTTCGTCAGAATGCATCAGAACAACATAACGACCTGGCAATGATAAATAGGTTGAGACGGCGGCACCTTTGGTGCCAATTTCGTCTTTGGTAATTTGAACAACGATTTCTTGCCCACGCGTCAAAATTTCAGAGGCTCTCAATTTCTTTTTAGAATTCTTGAGATCTTCAGGGTATAAATCGGGTCTAATTTCAGACAAAGGCAAAAAGCCCTGTTTTTCTTCCCCAAAATCAACAAAGACAGCCTCTAAGCTGTCTTCGATGTTAGAAATAATCCCTTTGTAAATATTGCCTTTGTGTTTGGCGCGACTTTGGGTTTCGATATCGAGGTCCACTAAGCGACCTTTTTCTATGATCGCTATTCGAACTTCTTCCGCCATATCGGCGTTGATAATAATCTCTTTGGACATTGGCCAAAAGCCATAGCATGTGGGCTCTTAGTAAGCAAGGAGACTCAGGACTGCAGCGCGTATTCCGGCTGCTTGCGGCAGCACCTGCTCCTCCAAATTAGAAGCATAAGGAATCGGCGCTTCGGCTCCAGCCAAACGGGTTACCGGAGCATCTAAATCTGAGAAGCATTTTTCAGATATTTCAGCAGCCAATTCAGCCCCAAAACCCATAAACCGGCTATCTTCATGCAAAACTAAAACTCTTCCCGTTTTCTTAACACTCTGAGCCACTAAGTCAAAATCGTAAGGCCTGATCGTGCGCAGATCGACAATTTCGATATCACATTCAGATTCCAACTCACGCGCGGCTTCTATAGCCCGTTGAACCATTGCACCATACGTAAT
>JBAXMC010000160.1:0-3675 GCA_037134495.1 Myxococcaceae bacterium | reverse complement strand
AGGATAATGCTCTGCAAATTTTGGTCAGTAAAGAGGCCTTAGAACAAACAGCTGTATTATTATCGCCCGATACAGGTTTATTGGATTCACCGCAGCTAAATAATCACGGCGTTTTAAGGGCACAGGCTTTGATTAATCACGAACTTTTTCCGGGGCGTAAAATAAAATTAGAAACGCGAGAAATAAAAGAGCCTCATTTCGTAATTCAGCGTGTTAGTTTTAGAGGTGACACGGCAGGTTCTGATTGGACTGTCGATATCGAGGCCAATAAGATTTGATTACGCCATCTTTACCTGAAGTTTTAAGACAAGCATTCGATGCCAGATTGGCAAGTGTTTATACTGCACTGCCAGGTCAGATTGAGCGCTACGATGCTGGCAAGGCCGATATCAAAGTTGATAATCTACCTGTTTTGTTGGATGTCCCAATTATTTTTTCTGTGCTGACGTTTCCAATCAAATCGGGTGATAAAGTTCAGCTGGTTTTTAATAATCATGATTTATCAAAACCTGTGGCTTTTTTGACTGAGCAGAAATCGGATGATTTTATCGCGTTGGCGAGCAAAGTTTTAACAGAGCTAAAGGCCATTACGCAGGCATTTAACTCGCACACTCATGCTGGCCCTGTGGGTCCGGTGTCGCAACCAATGATGCCACCGAACTCGGTGAAAGCATGACGGATTTTTTGTTGCGTCATTGCGAGGAGGCGCAGCCGACGTGGCAATCCATGAACCCTGGATTGCTTCCTGCTTCGCAAGCTCGCAGTCGCAATGACGATTTGGCTGTGGAAGAAGGTGACTTTATTTTAACGCGTAATTTGGCGGAGCAGGTCACACAAGCGTTACAAATCCAGCTCAAGACTTTACAAGGCGAATGGTTCTTGGACGAACGTGTGGGTATTCCCTACTTCACAGAAATCTTAGGCCAAAAACCACACAAGCTGACTCTCTTGGGAATCTTTCGTGAAGCAATCCTGAAAGTTGACGGCGTGGCCAAGATAAATCAAATCAATGTCGATTATGAGCAGCAAACTCGAACAGTCAAACTGAACTTCGAAGTTGAGCTGACCGATGGCTCAAAGGTAAAACTCCATGTCTGAATACGGCGTCACACTGCGAGGATTTAGGCCAAAGCCATTTGAAGTGATTCAGGCAGAGATTCAAGAATCGTTCAAAACACAGATATCTCCCAATCTTAGTTTTGCACCCAACACGATTGCTGGGCAATTAACCGGCATATTTGCCGCCAAAATAGGCGAACTGTGGGAACTGGCTGCAGGTGTGTATACGAGTTTAGATGCAGATTGCGCCGAAGGCCGAGCATTAACAGCGCTCTCTTCCCTCACTGGTACAATCAGGGGTTTACGAGAGAGCGATTTAGACTTGAGAAAGCGTCGTTTGAGAGAGTTAAGAGCACCCGGATTATCTACACTAGAAGCTTTGCGTTCTAAATTACTCGTATTGCCAGGAGTTCGAGGTGTCAGCATTTTTAACGATGATGAAAAACACTGTTTTGAAGTCATCGTTTTAGGCGGTGCAGATATTATGATTAATCGCGTGATTGCTCAAAATAAGCCACTAGGCATTGCGGGCATTTTAAAACGCCCAGAGATTGTTCTGCTGACACTTGAAATCGACCTGGTTACGAATACAGATTTATTGCCAGATGAAATAGCCACTCTCAAAAACTCTCTGGTTGAATATGCCCATGAACATATTAAGTTAGGCGAATCCGTGATGGTGACCCGTTTTTATGGACCGCTGTTTCACAATCCCAAAGTGATTGATGTCACAATAGCGCCCTTTAATCGCGTGATTAAACCCTGCGAGTGGCTAGAGTTAGAAGCAGCAAATATTCAGATCAAAAAAGTGGTGGACTCAAGATGAATTTACTATTGAGCCAGTTTCATGATTCGCCCATCTTAAATGCCCTTCAAAATGCATTTTTAGAGCAAATTGCTGAATTAGAATTTGTATTTGAAGACCTGCGTAACTTAATAGACCAAGCTGAAGGCTCTCAGTTGGATGTGCTCGGCAAGATAGTGGGTCAAAAGCGTTTTGCCATGAGCGATGCAAACTACAAACTCTGGTTAGAGGCGCGTATCTTGCTTAACAAAAGCCGTGGCATTGAAGATGATTTGCGAGATCTGCTACGTATTTTGATTCATCAGGAAGTCGAAATTCGAGAGCATTCTGACATCGCTTTTACTGTGTTTATTTACCAGGTGACCTCACAAGATCCGCAGCAGTTGTTCGAGATAATCAAACACGCCAAGCCATTGGGAGTGCAAATACGTTTGCAAATTGCTCTGCAAGAACCCGTTTTTAGATTAGATACGCCTCAAATTACACCGAGTTATTTGATGGAGTGCATCCTATGAATAAGCCGATTGCTAATACTGCTTGGGCCACAGATAAATCAGCTAAAAAAGTAGAGCCCTTAGAGTCACAGCGACAAGCAGGATGGGTTTACCAAGACACACCCTCATCAGGCGTCATAAACAGTTGGATGAATGCTGCGCACCAGTGGCAAGTTTATTTAGAGCAAACAGGAGATGAGCATGAGGTCGAATTGGTCGACCTTAGACGCGCGGTAGCTTCACTTGAGCATAGAGTCCATGAACTTACGGATTATGTGCAGAAGATTTATCGCCTGATACCGAAACCGCAAGCATAATCTAAAGGAGAAAAATAACATGTGGATGACAATACTAAACGGCTTTTTAATCGCGCTCGGGCCTTTGTTTTTATGGCTGCTTAAAATAGGTACTCAAAAGCTGACAGATAAGCTGGGCGACTATGTTCAGCAGAAAACCAGCAATGAGCAGCTGGGAGCCTTTATTAAACGCATCGATGACACAGCCCTTCGTATTGTGAAGTCAGTTTATATGACGTATATCGATGCGATTAAAAAGCAGAGTGGCCAGTTAACTCCAGAAGAACAGCAGAAAGCCAAGCAGTTGGCTGTTGATAAACTCAAGTCTTATTTGGGTGCATCTGGTATTCAAGAACTAGCGAATATCTTTGGCTATACACAAGCCGAAGCTGACAAATATCTCGATGATCATATCGAAGCTGCCGTCTACGACGCCAAGAACGGCGTGAGATCTGGCTTGGGCAATGGGTCGATGAATCTTGCCGCTGTCTAAAGAAACCCTACTCATCCACGAAGCCAAACGCTGGGTGAGCATTACCGAACAAGGTGGCAATAACCGAGGCCAACTGGTGACGCTGTTTCAACGTGCAGCGGGTGGTTTAGCGAATGGCGAGCCTTGGTGCATGGCATTTGTGCAGTTTTGTATTCAGGCTGTGGATACTCTAGTCGCAGATTGTGAAGGCTCTACTCA
Organism: Myxococcaceae bacterium; assembly: GCA_037134495.1. Taxonomy (GTDB): domain Bacteria; phylum Myxococcota; class UBA727; order UBA727; family JABDBI01; genus AER2-1. Next base: position 330 of record JBAXMC010000160.1, on the reverse strand, counting down.
GAAATCACTCCTCTTCAAGAGTGAGCACTGTTTGTGCATTTGGCAACAAGGTCAAACAGCCTCAGGGCACGTAGGGATTATTGTGGATGTGAATGCCGATGGCAGTATTATGACGGTGGAGGGGAACACTTCTAGCGGCGACGCAGGCAATCAACGTGAGGGCGATGGCGTTTGGTTGAAACGGCGCTGTTTGGGTGCAAATGCAAGCTTAAAGCTTAAGGGGTTTCTGAGGGTGTGGTGAAAGCTCTGAGATTATGCTCAAGAGTGCCTTTCAAAACTATTATTAACGGTAGTATCTTGACTATTTCTTTGTTAGATCGTATTTGGTTC
>JBAXMC010000159.1:0-3775 GCA_037134495.1 Myxococcaceae bacterium | reverse complement strand
GCACTTTCCGAGACCAGAGCAAGCAGCATCGGTCCGACAAAAATCAGCTGTTTGAGCCAGACAAGCGCCACCTTGGCAACTTTGAAGAGGGTTGCTGCATTCAGAACTGCTTGCGCATTGACATTGTCCGTTTGCAGCGCATTTTCCGATACCAACACAGATAGCATCGGTTCTACAGGCAACGGTAGTCTGAGCCTGACAAGTTCCACCTTGGCAGCTTTGAGTGGCGTCGGTACAGTCACTGTCGATTTTACAGGTGTTGGTTGGTGTTGTACTCGTACAAGAAACGGAAAGCCCTAGAACGATTCCTAAGGCTAATAACAATCTAAATCTCATATGGGATCCTCCAGTGTAGAAGACTAACTGATGTCCCAACTTGATTTCAAATTGCTCTTTGATTTAATCTGTCATTCTTATGATGAACAACTCACTTGCTTTGAATTTAGGTCGCATTATTTTCGGTATCCCTTTCTTGGTATTTGGCCTCAATCACCTCATGATGGCTGAACAAATGGCTGGGATTGTTCCTGGGTTTTTACCAAACGGCATTGTCTGGGTTTATTTTACAGGCGTTGCTTTGATTTGTGCTGGTCTTGCTATTGTCGCCAAGCGCTTTATGAAATGGGCCTGCTATGGTCTCATGCTGTTCTTAGTCGTGATCATTGGGACCATTCATATTCCTGCGATTATGGCCGGTGCAAACATGCCCATGCCTCTGATTAGCTTGCTGAAAGACTTTGGGCTTTTCGGTGGGGCTTTGATATTGAGCACTTTGGATAAATAGTTTAGCTAAACAGCGCGTCAAGGGTGAGTTGGCTGTCGACTGAGTTTAAATAGTTTTTATCTTTCTTGACGCCGTAGGTTGTGATGAGAGTTGTGAATAATGACTTCTTAGTTTGAGTTGTACTCTTGAAAATCTGTTTTTTATGATTCAGCACTTGAGCATAGTCTTTATCGATCACAAACTCGTCATCCCAGAATTTGATTTCACAAAGGTTGATGCATTTATCTGCACGATCGATAATTAAATCGATTTGAGCTTCTTTTGAAGACCAACTTGATTTTGGCGTGGCAACGACAGAGAGTTCTAGGGCTTTGATGATTTGTGGATAGTGTTGAAAACATAGATTCTCAAAAGCATAGCCAGCCCAAGCGTTATAGCTTTGTGATGCTTTTTTTCTCGTCCAGTAGTTTTCTGGAATATTTTTTATGTTTTTGACCCATTTTAAATAAAAGAGTGAAAATGGATCCATGAGTCGATAATAAGTTTCTTTCTTTATTTTTCCGTATTGTGGAATCGTGGAGATAAAACCGCAGTGCTCTAATTCTTGTAAAACTGCAACAGCGGAGCCTCCAGGTGAGAGTTTCTTAACTTGATGAAATAACTTGGTTTGAGTCATCCCTTGATGAGTCTGTGCAAGAGTTTCGATAATTTCTAAATGTCTTTCAGGGTTGTCATACAAAGAATTAAAAAGTCTATGGAACTCAGTCAAAAGAGGCGCGGCTTCAGAAAAAAATAAATTGGAAATAACTTCAGCAGAAGATTTTCCTCGAGGAACGAGATTCAGATAGTAAGCAACTCCTCCTAGAGCCATGTAGATATCGACGATTTGTTTTCTATCAAGCAAAACACCGCGAGAAGCTAAGTAATCTTCGGTTTCTTTCAAACTGAATGGCATCAAGTTGATCGGTGGTTTCGTGAGTCTGTTATGAAGACCTGATTTATTTGAGACAATTTTTTTAATCATCCACTCTGCAGCCGAACCGCAAACAATGACAATAATATTGTTTTTTCTCGACATGTATCGATTCCAAAACAAATCCAAGGCCTCTAAAAACCCAGATTTTCTCGAAGCAAGCCATGGGAGTTCATCGAAAAAAAGGATTATCTTCTTCGAATCATCAATCTCGTTAATTTTATAACGCAGAATATTGAGAGCCTGATCCCAGTCTTTAGGTGACTCGGATTGTTTCCCTTGGTTGAATGTATCTGCAAAGACAGTGCTGAAATTGCTGAGCTGAGCGGACTTATTGGCAATTTTTCTGCCTGTGAGTTCGAAATAAATGCCCTTATCTTTGAAAAACTCACTGATGAGATAGGTTTTACCTACTCGCCTTCGGCCATAAATCGCAATGAACTCTGGAAGATTGCTTTGTAAAATGTCTTGTAGAAGGGTGATTTCTTTTTTTCGTCCAATCAGCATATTCTGCCAAGTATAGCCGATATCCAGCAGAATGTCATAAAAAAACAGAGATTCTGCTGAGTATCGTGTTTCTGCTTTGATATTGAGCACTTTGGATAAATAGTTTAGAGTGCTTCATGCACTTAGACAAAAGACTTCCGCAAACCTTGGTGGATCTTCACATTCACGTAGGTGGAGCCGTTGCTCCTCATGTGTTGTTTAGCATCGCCCATGACCAGGGTTTTAAGCTGCCAGTCAAAAACTATTGGGAATTTGTCGACTTAATCACAGCCAAAAGCGACAAAGTCAAAAGCCTTGATGATTACTTGAAAATCATGCACCAGTGGACTGAGCGAATCCAAAGTTCGCCATCGGCTGTTGAACGCTCTGTTTATGAGATTATCTGTAAAGAATATCGCTCTTCGAATGTTGACCAAATAGAGCTTCGCTTTAACCCCATGAAACGAAATCTCAGCGGAGAACGTGACTTAGATCATATTATTCACGCAGCTCTTCGAGGTATGGATCGAGCTGTCTTAGAATATGGTGTTAAAGCTTGTTTATTGTTTTGCTTAGCCCGCGAATTTGATTACGAACAAAATGAAATTATTCTAGAGAAAGCGATTAAATATGCCAACAGAGGTGTCTTGGGTATCGATTTAGCGGGGCCCGAGAGTCACAATCTAGAGCTATCGCTTAAAGATGTCCCCAGATACGAAAAGTTATTTCAACGCGCCAGAGATGCAGGTCTCAAAACGACTCTGCATACGGGCGAGACTTCTCATACAGGTGCTGCTGGTGTGATTGCTGCGCTTAAATACTTAAAGCCCAATCGGATTGGTCATGGGATACAAGCCGCTTACAGTGCAGAAGCCCTTAATATGCTCGCTGATTCGGGTGTGGTTTTAGAAATCTGTCCGACTTCAAATTTGTTTACACATGCAGTCAAAGATTTGACTGAATTGAAGTTTGTGCTTGACCAGTTTAAAGATTCGAAGATTCCGTTTACGATTAATACCGATGGTCCTTATTTGCTCGATACGAACATGGCAGAAGAGACCATGTTACTGCTTGATAACAATATTTTAACGGCCGAAGAAATCACACGCTGTTTTGAAATCTCTAGGGAAGCGTCTTTTATATGAGTTCTGAACCGATTATTATTCTCTCTTCTGTTGAGATTGACAAAATGCGCCGTGCTGGCAAGTTTGCTGCACAGCTTTTAGAGCATCTTGGAAAAATGGTTGCACCGGGTGTTTCTACGCAGCAAATTAACGATGAAGCCGAAAAGTTTACACGCGCAAGAGGAGCCGTGAGTGCACCGCTTCAGTATGCACCGGGTGGTTGTACGCCATTTCCAAGGTCTGTTTGTACCAGTGTGAACGATGTTGTTTGTCACGGGATTCCTAACTCTAAACAAATTTTAAAAAGCGGTGATATTATCAATATCGACGTGACACCTATTTTAGATGGCTATCATGGAGATACTTCGAAGACTTTTTGCGTAGGTGATGTAAAGCCTGAAATCAAAAAATTAATCGAAGTTACAGAAGAATGCTTAAAACGCGGGATTGCAGAAGTAGCTCCGGGTA
>JBAXMC010000158.1:0-3790 GCA_037134495.1 Myxococcaceae bacterium | reverse complement strand
GCACAATATGCAGCATCAAATGCTAAAGCATCGTTAATACCGTCACCAATCATGAGTGAATCTTGATGATCAAGTTTAATAATTTTCTCTGCTTTTTGTTCAGGTGACAGTCCGCCCCAGGCGTACTCTTTTGGGATGGATAAACGTTTTGCCAGCTCCAGTACTTTTGAGGGCTGATCTCCTGAGAGCAAGTAGAAGTCGATCCCCATTTTCTTGAGCATGTAAAGTTGCTGTGTAACGTCTTCTTTGAGCTCTTCTGCAAATTCAAAAATAGCCTGTGTTTGGCCATTTTTTTTAAGTGCACCTGAGAACTCCCAGGATTCCCAGCTCATGCCTACGCCTCGTGTTTCTGTCACAATCGCATTTGGATCTAGCTTGCCCTGTAAATATCTTAAAATCGCTTTGCATTTAGGATGATTCGATCGAGAGACCATCTGAAATAAAGCGTTTTTTTCTGTGGTGTCCAGTTTTTTAAGCGCATCTGGGTTTAGTAATTCAAGTTCTCCTAGAGTGAGAGTCCCTGTTTTATCAAAGAAAAACTTTCGAACCTGTAGTAGACGACTCAGAAAATCAGTGTTTCGAATATAAATTCCAGAACGCCTCAGACGTACAATCGCTAAATCAAGTGCTAACGGTGTGGCTAAACCGATTGCACAAGGACAAGTGACCACCAAGAGCGCTACGGTTACCGATAACGCTTGTTCAAAACCTACGGGAAACCAAACCGCAAAAGCAATCGAAGCGATGAATAGAACTCCAAGCGCATAATAACGACTTAAAATAGGTAAGAGCTGAGAAGTGACCTGATTTTTTTCATTTTCTTCACTGGGAGCTGCCAAAAGCCTTACCAAATGCGAACTTGCAAAATCTTCTTGTGTCTTAAGTCTTATTGCTTGCTTGCCAATATTAAATGCTCCAGCGGGTATGGATTCATGTTGTTTGTAAATATGTGCTTCAGACTCGCCCTGGATCCATTCAAGAGAACAAGTTGCTTGCAATTCGAGTAACTCTGATTGACAAGGCAGTACTTCCCCGGGAACCACTAGAATCTCTGTGTCTTGAGTGATTTTTTGAGCTGCCACCAATTCGATTCCCGTATTTTTGACGCGTCTAATATTAAGATTGCTAATCGAATTATCACTTAGTAATAAGCTTCGATTATGATGAATAATCCGACTTTGAAGAATTCGACCCAGTAGCATGAGCGACACAAAAATATTCAGCGTGTCAAAATAAATTGCGTTTTGAGTGTTTGAGAAAAACGAAATCAAACTCCCTAAAAATCCTAAAGCTAAACCCAGCGCAATCGGCAAATCTAGATGAATTACGCGTTGTTTCAAAGCCCAGTAAGCACTCTTAAAAAAGACGCTGCCTCCAACCCAAAGACACAAAGCTGACAAGAATAAGTTGGTCCATGAGAAAGCTGCATAAATCAAAGGGCTCTCTGCACGGGTCAGTCCCAAATAAAATGCTGCAGAAATGACCATGCTGTTCATGGCCAAGGCTGAGCAGATGGCAAATCGAAAAAGTAGTTGATTGGATTCAGTTGGTTTTTGTTGGCCCTGTGGCGCTGTTAAGTAGCCCAGATGAGCTAATTTTAACAAAAAATCACGAACAGGAAAATCATTTTTAAAAATTAAATTTGTTTGCCCCAAAGAAGAGTTTACCCGAATACGAACAGCATGAGGTTCTTTTTGAAAAACCTGTTCGATTAACCAGATACAAGCTGCACAGTGAAGTCCTTGAATATCAAGACTCAGTGAGTAGAAATCTGATTTTTTTTGAATCAAAGCAGGTGCCCAATCAAACAACTCGGCAGAAAGATAGGGATTTTCACCGACTGCCAGCCCAGCTCCATTTCTTAAGTCATAAAACCGAGTTAGATTGGCGTTTTCTAAAAAATCATGAGCGAAATGACAACCAGAACAGCAGAAATAGTCATCGTTTTTTTTTCTTGAAAATTGCAGTCCACAATGCCGACACTGAATCATGAATGTGTCATAGGGCCAAATCTATCGTTCCGCAAATATCACTGTGCATGAAAAGCAAATATTGGTTCTGGATCTTATTGCTTGGTGGCTGCGGAACGAGCGAGATAACAAGCACGAGTTATCAGAAAATTATTAATGGAGAGCCCTGTTCAGAGCAATTATTTCCGGCTTCTCTAGAACTGATCAAGGTGACAGGCCCAAATTACTCAGCCCTTTGTGGAGCGACTTTAATTGCGCCAGATGTTGCTGTAACAGCTGCTCATTGTGTGGATGATGCAAAATCAGAAGATCAATACTTTGTGTCCTCAAAGTCTAATTTAGAAGGACTCTATGATACTGAATTCAATACTGACGCTTCTCAAACCATTGCCGTGAAAGCAATTGTTTCTCATGGTGGCTATGATGGTGTTCAGGGAGAAGCTCCGCATCATGATATCGCTTTGCTTTTTTTATCTAGGAAGTCACCGTTGCCACCGGCACTCATGCTTACGCCATTAGAAATGGATTCGCTGAGCCCGGGCCTAAAAGCTTATATTGTAGGATGGGGACAACAAGCGATTGGGCTTAAAGACGAAGTAAAGACACCTGCGGTTAAGTACTACGCAACCACTTTTCTAAACAAAGTGAAGCCTTATGAGATGCAGCTCGGCTCTGGAAAACACAGCCCCCATAAGTGCTTTGGAGACTCTGGTGGCGCCAGTTATATTCAGCTGGAGTCAGGTCTTAGATTTGCTGGGATTACCTCACACGGCAGACACGATGATTCTGTTTGTAAGCACGGTGGGTTCGATACGCGTGTTGATGTTTACTACGATTGGATTCAGAGAGTCATTGCGAATAAGTCTAAAAGCCTGTAAAAAAGAATATCCATGCCACCTAGAACACGTTATTTAAAGTATCTAGCCTTATTGGTGCTAGCACTTTTTGTTAGCGGTGTTGTCTATGTGGCAGGTAAAACGCCTAAAATCGTTGACGCAGCAGTTGCAAAAGTCGTTGTCGATCTTCAAAAAAATCAAGGCATTTATCTGTCGTTGGGCCAGATATCAGTAGAAGGTTTTTTGACCGTTCGGGTAGATGGATTTAAACTTGAGAAAAAAGACATTGGCCTTTTTGTTCAAGCAAAATCGATTAAAGCTCGGCTTTCACCACTGGGATACTGGTTTGACAGCAACCCTGTGAGTCGATTGGAAATCGATACTCCTGAAGTTATGGCTAAAATAGATTTAAATTTGAAAGATTCTAAAACAGAGTCGTTCAAACCTAATTTTGCGCTGAACGAACTGATTATTCATCAAGGTCGCGCCGATATTATGTTGAACGATAAAGTTCTTCAAATTGTAAATATTGAGACGAATTCAAAAATCACACCGAGATTGCTGGATATTCGTTCTTTGCTCATACAAACACCTGAGGTTAATTTTCTCGCAGAAGGCAAAGTACTCTTTGGCGATTCAGAGCATTTGGGATTGGGAAGCGATATTGAGCTAAAATTAAATGGAAAATTGGGAGAGATCCCAGAGATTAGACGCTTTCCAATCCTTCTTGATGCAGATGTAAACATAGAAGGAAGATTGCGTTATGTGACCAGAGAGCGTGGATTTGAATTTGAAGGTCATACGAAGATGATCGGCATTAAAATTGATACAGTGAGTATTGCTTCTTTATCAAGTGCCGTTTTTGTTCATCAAAAAGGCCTTGAACTTCGAAATGCAGAAGTTGGCTTTGCTGGAACCACGGTTCGTTTGAAAGCTGGCCTTAAATTTGATAAGCAGTTGCACTTTTCTGGAGAAGTAGATGCG
>JBAXMC010000157.1:0-3802 GCA_037134495.1 Myxococcaceae bacterium | reverse complement strand
CTCTAATTTATAATTCTGAAGCGATTGAAATCCTGTGTTGAAGGTGGTTTCTAACTCGCTTCTGTGTTGGTCTTCTAGAAGCAAGCAATACTTGGGTGATTGTAATGATTCTTCTATTGCTATTCTTACAGCCTGCGTCAGACGTTTTGTGTTTAGGTAAGCTTGGACAGTTTTCAGAGGTACATTTCCATGAAGCATTAAGCATTTCACGACGTTGGAGAGATTTTTTGAAATAGCCATGTCGAAAACACTGTCTCCGTGTTCGTTCTCGAATGTCGCCAAATCCGGATATGTAGTGATAAGATGCCGTAGTTCTTGATGTTTCCCCATATGAACCCAAGTAAACAAAACATCTGTCCAAGTTTTTAGATCCGATTCGATATCATCAGTATCAATACGAGCGATCATGCTCAGAGCATGTCTAAACCGTTTAATCGTATCATGCTCATTTGCTCTTTCTGGCTGCAGTTGGAAACTGGGATGATTCAGCAAAGCTGATTCTGAAATTCTGTCGTTTCCTAAAATAGCGAAGTCTAAAAGCGATATGCCTTTATCGCTTACTGCGTTCGGATCGAAACCGGGTTGCGATGCCAAGTAAACCAGGACTTTTGGTTTTTTTATTTGAATAGCCATATGAGCGGCTGTTAAATCTGCATTGTTGAAACGTCGATTGATATTATCACCAGACTTTAAAATGGCTTCAATAATTTCTAAATCGCCTTCACCATGAATACAAGCAAAATGCAGTAGATCTTGATTAACAATCTCTCGAGCTTCACTTAGTGTTTAATCTTTATAGTAGTTTAGAAGTTCTTGTTTCTTTTCGGGTTGTTCTGCTGCGTCAACGATCAAAAATTTCAATTGGAAAACAGGATTCCCATATTTTTTTCGAGCTGGTGTAGAAGATACGGGCAGAGAGCTGGGCGCAGAACTTGCTGCTGCAGAAGCTCGGTTGCCACCACTGCCAGCACTTCCTGGGCTTCCTGGGAGCGACAACATAGGAGGCAAGTTATTTACAGGGCTGGCTGGCATCTGAAATATTGAAGCGCCTGAAATGCCTGAAAAACCTCCGAGAATATTCGCAAAATCGATAATGCCGCTTCTGACTAATTGTTTTTCAAACGCATTATGAGAGAATATTCTTAGTTGATTTTTAATCTCTTGTAGACGTCCTGCTTCACTTTTTGATAAGATGAGTTCTTCTTCTAATTGATCTTTTTCCTGTCTGAGTTCGATTTGTGCTTGAATACTAAAAGAAACTCCAAACACAAAAAGAAATGCAAATATTTTCATGAACGCGCAGCTAACATATTTTTTAAATGCTGAACAGGATAAACAAAGCTGACATAAGAGCTGGTATAACTAGGCTTATATGAGATGCGCCATTGCAGATTTGAAGCGCAATATCTGGAGTGTTAGCCTGACCTAAGTCGATAGAATCTAATGTGTCGGTTGCATTTCGATCGGTGGATGAACTTGTTAAAATGTTTTCCGCAAAAATTCTGAGCATGCGGGTTCCATTACAAGTTATATTGACTTGATGACTATAAGTATGAGGGTTAATATCATCACCGATAGCAGAGTCTAGGCGTGAAACGATGGCATTGTTGTCTAGCGAATAGCTCACACGCCAGTCTGAGATGGCTTCAATAGGTAAATCATGAAATCCCCGATAGTCGGCTTCTATGAGGGTTTGATTGTGAGTAGATACCTGAGTGATAATTTCGCAATACGAGCGCTTTAAACCTGAATCGGGATTGGCGGTGAGTGAAAAAGTTCCAAATAGAATACTGAGAGAATTATTGCTGGGTGATAAAGCCCAAGAAACAGATCCTGGTGAGCATCCGGGTCCATTCATGATGGGTTCTCCAAAATGAAGCCCATCGGCTACCAGAAAAGTCGAAAATAATAATAAAACCAGAACGCTGTTTTTTTTCATGACATCGCTATTGCTGGCTTAAGTAGAATTCGCAATCGGCGTTTTTTGCGGTCCACTGTTGCCATAGATTATAAATCCAACCTGCTGAAACATAAGTAATCACTCCCGTCATTACCGTACCTAAAGTTGTCATGGTCTTTGCTGTCATGGCCTTTAAAAGCATGGCTGCATTCTCAGGCTCGGTTGGAGTGTTTTTTGTAACAACTTCAATAAAGTCGCCACATCCGTGACAACAATCAAATTTTTTCGAAAGAAATTGGAGAATAATAGCTCCATTGCTGACTAAAATAGAAGTGCTGACGATGCCAACGGATACAAAGAATACCACACTTAAAGCGTATAAAGCTGCTTCAGATTGGTAACAAGCTTGTGGTTTATTGGGAATGATTTCTGCGCTCGTCAAACATTGGTTAAAGGCTTGCCCGCAGTAATCAGTTACGTTAGTGGCATTGCTATTCAAGGTCTCAAAATTTGTGTTGTTGGAATTACTGCAGTTTGTGAAGTTCCATGAACATAAATCGATCAGTGTGTAATTTAGAACAGTCGCATGAGAAGAACTACACACTAGGAACAGTATTGTGGTCAACCGACACATGCAAATTAAACAAAGGACAAATCACGGCGATTCCTTTCTTTCAAGCCACTTCTCAAATACGTTTTGACCTTTCCATTAAACTAAACAAACAGGGAATCACAATCAACGTCAGTAACGTAGACATGAGTAAACCACCTATCACGGCAATTCCCATAGAAGATTTAGCTTCTCCACCCTCACCATGGCCAATTGCAACAGGGAGCATTCCAAAGCCAGCAGCAAAAGTTGTCATTAGAATAGGTCGGAGCCTAATAGGTGCAGCTTCCATGAGAGCTTCGTTCACGTTTTTACCTTTTTCCATGTGATGCAAAGTAAAGTCGATTAGTAAAATGCCGTTTTTGGTGACAATACCCATCAACAAAATCAAACCAATCATGGTGTAAATAGAAATAGATTCTTGAAAGATTAAGAGAGCACCAAAAGCACCTGTAAAAGACAATGGCAAGGCCATCATGATGACAAACGGAGCGATATAGCGTTCATACTGAGCGCACAGAATCATATAAATCAACAAAACAGCCAGAGCGACAGCTCGTAGCATAGACGCTACTGATTTTTTCATCAGATCCGCTTCCCCTTCTAAGACCAGAGTGATTTCTGAAGGTGCATGTTGTTTCACAAAGCTTTGTATCTTTTCTGTAACAACGCTTAAATCAGGTTTTGTATAATTAGCTAAAACGGTGATTTGTTGCTGGCCGTTATAACGCTCGATGCTGGCAGGCGCTGTCCCTTCTTTTAGATTTACGACAGAGCCAAAAATATTGTTTTGGATGCCAATAGCAGTGACATCTCCTGCGCTTTGTCTGTTAGAGCTCTGAAGTTTGACACGAATATCGTATCGGTCACTGCCATCTACAAACTGACCTGTTTTTTCACCTTCAAATAAAGTCCTGGCATTGATAGCGACTAAAGAAGGATTAATACTTAAATCTGTAGCACGTAAGAGACCTAAATCTAGATTATACTCCTGTTGAGGTTTGGCTTTAGTGGTCGAGATATCTACAGCTCCAGGGATGTCTTTTCTCAAAAACTCTGCCACTTGGTCCGTGAAATTAACCAATTTTTCACGGTTGTTGCTCAAAAACACCAGCTGAATGGTTTGAGTCGCTCCACCGTTACCACCGCCTAATTGCCCAATGCTGAACTCAGATCCGGGCTCTGTAAAAAAGGGCTTTAAGTCCTGACGAACACGGTCCATCAGTTCTTGCTGAGAATAAGTGCGCTTATTTTTTGGAACCAAAATGACGCTGAGCTGAGCAGCATTTTTT
>JBAXMC010000156.1:0-3814 GCA_037134495.1 Myxococcaceae bacterium | reverse complement strand
ATCCCCCAGATATTAATCCTTTTTTCCCTGCTCCTCAACAGATGCGACAGAACCCCTTTTTGTCCTCCTGGGCTGCGTTCTCCTCGTGGTCGAGTACTTTTAGGATTCGGCTTTTTGAGCCCATCTGAGGAAGGAGGTTTGCTGCTGTTCTGGCTGTTTTTAGCAAGCTGCCCTTCTAATACTTTGATATGTTCATGAGCTTGGGTTAAGGCTTGGCGAAGAGTCGCATTCTCTCTTAAAACGTTTTGATAGTCTGCTTCTGAGAAGCAAGAGCTCTTCTCTGAGGTGTGTGAGCTCTTCTCGCGCTTGTTGAACTTGCTCCAACAACGCATGAATCAAGTCATCCTTTTCTTTACTTGATAACCCTTTGAGATTTAATGGCTTGCCTTTTCTCAGCATTTATCTCTTTTTTATCCCCTCAATTATGTTCAATATTATGAGAGCTTGATATTTCTCCTCTCACAAAAACATCAAACAACTGGAATTGCAAGAAATTTTTCGCTTGACAGAAATTTTAAATAATTCAAACTGGATTGCAGCTCATCCTTCCATGGGGAAAGGCTGAATAGTTACAAATAAAGGAAAAAAGATGCATAAAACACTCCTCAGAATATTTATTCTATTCATTTTACTAGGCTTTTCAAAACACAACGTGCGGGCGGGATTGAATGAAGAACTTGATTTGGCCAAGGCCATTATCTCACGTCATCAGCCAAATCAGAATGATCACGAGGAGGGAATGCGTGTAGATATGTTCAACGAATTGAGATCTTATGGGAGTATTTCAGCCATTGAATGCAGAAGATGCAGCGATGCACTGGGTGATGCCACAACCGCAATAAGCCGTGCATCTAGCAACTTCAGTTTTCGCAATCCACAAGAAAGATTTGAGTGGGAACAATCTATGAAGCAGAGATTTATATACAGTCTACTGCAAAGTTTGGCTTGAATCATGCTGACAAAACATTTTGTTCTTGCCAAGTTCCAGGGCAATAGGGTTTGATATCTTTCGAGAAGGGCAGTGAAATCCATAAATAATTCTTCTTTCTTTTTGTTTGTTTGTGACAAACTGAAGATCTATAATTTTATGAATTTTTTCAATGCCCCATCAAAAAATCATAGGGTAGTAAGACATAGGTCACATAAACTTTGATGAGAAACTATCAGGTTAGTGTAGTGCGGAAAATCCGCATGCTGCGCTTGGTGTGGCAGAAATTGGAAACGTAATTTAAAGAGACAGGAATGAAGATAAAAATGAAAATTAAGGAAAATCTATCAGAAACCCTAAGGACTGCGCGCCAGTTCTTAACTCTACAAAAATTCCGAACATTTAAGATTTCGCTCTTAGTTATTATTATTTCTGCCACTTCCATAGGATTCTTCTCTCACATAGACCCAGCTTGGGGGATGAGGAAGAGAGAACGGGGAGGCGAGGACGCTCCCCCTGTCGCACCAGCTCGAAGAACATTAGCGGCAAATTCTGCGACCCCAGAAGAGCAACGGGGAAACGAGGACGCTCCCCCTGTCGCACCAGCTCGAAGAACATCAGCGGCAAATTCTGCGACCCCAGAAGAGCAACGAGCCGCAGCGCGGATCATTGCCAGATGCAGAAAGGTTGGCATGCCTTCTTTTTTCAGCGCCACCAACAGTGAAGGGCATAAGCGAGAGCTGTTTGTTACAGCAGATTTGGACATGGACGAGCTGGCACCTCATTATCAAGTCACTGTGCAACAAAACTTTTCTCACAAAACGTCTTGTAGGCAATGTTCAGACATCTGGAGAGCGTACCTTGGAAACTCCGAGACGCCCATCAAGCCAGCGGCTCAGTACGAAGTGACACTAGAGCTCAGTAGGGCGGGGAGAAGCGAGGAGGAACAATCGAGCGGAACAGTTGAGCAAATTCTTCATCTCGTGGCTAACACTGCCATCAAAAAGCTCGTAAAATAGTTAGATATACCCCTTCAACTTGAAGAAACCTTATTGAAGACTTGAAAGTTGTCATTAATGCGATCGACCATCGAGGAAGCAATTTTGGGTCAAATGGCTATAAAATCATCGATAGTCTGCCTAAAATCAGCGACGGTCTTAAAGACACGGTTGTTGCGCGCGAATTCATTCATGATTTTCCATAATCGCTCAATGGGGTTCAAATTGGGACTATAAGGAGGCAGGTGGTGCAGAATAATTCCATATTTTTCAGCCGCATGCTTGGTCTCTTGGCTGGTGTTGTAAGACCCTCTGTCTGCAATCACATGTATTTTTGAAGCTTTTGGATATTTTTTACGCAAGGCAGAGAAATGCTTTTCCATGGCTTTGCTATCAATCGTCTCATGAGAAGCAATCGTGATTTCCATGCTCTCTAAATTGATGGATCCCAAGAGATTAATGCGTGTACGAGAGGCCGTTGTTGAGATCAGCTTATCTTGTCCCTTGCGAATCCAGCCGTAGGTTATCTTTGTGGCCATTGTGGGATGAACTGCATCTACAAACTCAATGGGTTCATCCTCAGGAAGGGTATTGAGGAGATCCTCATAATACCGGATAAACTCAGCCTGTTTTTCCGGGTCCGCTTTTGCAGGAGTCCCCTTAGGTTTTTTATAGGAAAAGTTGTTGCGTTGAAGCCATTTTGTCATGCCTGAAGCTGTAAAACGTACACCAAAAGTATGCTCCACATAGGCGCAAATAAGTTCAGCCTTCAGGTAAGTGGTGTCCTCAAGATGCTTGATCAATTCTGAGGTTTGATGAGACGTAAGATGACTCATTGATCCTCCATTCCCAGGCTTGAGCTTCTTGCTTTTCTGATAATCGTTGAGGTGATCTTGTACCGTTTCATAGCGAATCCGCAAAGCTTGGGCAATTTGCTTTTGCGTCCACCCTTCTGCAGTTAATAAAACTGCTTTAATGCGATCCGCTACACGGCGGTCTCGCTCTTTACTATGCTGTGATTCTAGCTCTTCTTTTTCTCTAACTGTCAGTTCAATCTTCATGCCTTATTTATACATAAAAATTCATTGATCTTCAACAGTTTCTTCCTTGATCTCCTTGATTAAAAAGGCTTTTTCATTGGCGAGGGGTATATAAATGCAATGAACACTCCACGGGGCAAGCTCCATGAGCGCCAACCTAAGAGATTTATTTTTGAACAAGCATAAGTTATTATGTCTTTGGATAAATCAAAAAAACGTTTCTTAAATGACAAAAATTCCACGGATTTTATTCTATGATTTTACGTGCGTCATAAAATATTCTTCTCCTTGAAAAAAAGAAAAAATGTTTTCTGTAACTACGCCATTGCTTATGCGGTGATGAGAGGGAGGAGTTGCAAGACCTCCTCTACTCGAGTTCGTAATGGCTCAACACGGCTCTTTCACTACGAATTAATGTCGCGATCTTTTCATTGCAACTGTCGAGCTTTTTTTATGACCTCTCCTCTCAGGGGGATAGGTTTGAGAGAGGGGGTGTTCAAACACTCTATCATATTTGTGGTATGATGTTTTCAGCAGAAGAATCATAAAAAACGTATATCTACTCCAATCAACATCAATCAATGCAAAACAACGTTAACAGATAACTTCATTGTCATAAGACCGTCCGTATCCGCTTTTTAAAAGTGGATGAGGCGCGCTTATACATCGGGTGCCCCGATGTTTGCTTGGTCGCAAGCGACGCAGATCATTTGTGAAGGAATGAACGAATCAAATGGCCCTTTACCACCTCAGTAGCAAATTAAATTTATATACCCATCACCAATGAAGGTAACGGATTGAAGAAGAAAGGAGATATTTTTTATATAATCTGTTGATTTTTATGGAAT